>JAIQFR010000014.1 GCA_020073205.1 Terriglobia bacterium | reverse complement strand
GGCGCGATGATCTCGGCAATCGACCCCGGGAGCCCCGCCGAGACCGCCGGTCTCTCCCTTGGGGACGTCGTGTTCGAGGCGGACGGCGAGCCGATCCGCTCGGCCGGCGGCTTCGTCCGGCTCGTGCGGGGGAGCGGGGTCGGCAACGATCTTCCGCTCCGCCTCATGCGCGACGGCGGGGAGATCACGGTGGAGATCCCGGTCGAGAAGGCGCCGAAGGGCGGCGACTGACAAGTCGCCGGGCCTCGAAGCGAGACCGGGACGGGGCGAGCAGGAGGCTCGGCCTGGACGCGCGCGCTCTCCGGACCCACATTTGAACCGGATTCGTCCGGGATCGGGGACGGGATGCTGCGCGCCGAGGGCCGGCAGCCATGGATGATCGCACCGAGAACGAACGTCGAGCCGCGACCCCACAGGTCGGGACGCCGGGGGTGACGGAACGGTTCGCCACCGCCGCCCTGGGGGTCTTCGGATTGCACAGCATCGCGAGGAAGATGACCGTCCTCGCGCTGATCGCGACCCTGCTCCCGTCGGTCGCCATGGGGTGGCTCTCGTACGTCCTCAACGAGCGGACCTTGAGGGCCAAGATCGGCCAGGAGCTCGAGAGCGTCACGTCCCGGGCCTCGCGCGAGATCGATCTCCTGATCAAGGAGCGGCTCTACGACGTGCGCGTCTTCTCGACGTCGTCCGTGGTCGCGGAGGCGGCGGAGGAGCTGGGGGACGCCTCGGCTGCCGGCGACCCGGGCCGGACGAGGGAGCTTGCGAATTACCTGAGGTCCGTCCGGGGGAGGTTCGCGGACTACGAGGAGCTGCTCGTCCTGGATCCGAAGGGGCGGATCGTCGCGACGACCGCGGACCGGCCCGGCGTCGTCGAGCTGCCGAAGGAATGGGACCGACTCGCGAGGGCGGACAGGCCGATGGTCGGAAGGGCCGGCCGCGACGAGAAGCTCGGCACGGAGGTCATGATCATCGGCGAGCCCATCCGGTCCGCCCGCGACCGTTTCGTGGGCGTCTTCGCGGCGAAGGTGAACTTCAAGGGCATCGGCGAGGTCCTCCGCGCGTCTTCGAAGGACGCGGCTTGCGAGCTGAGCGTGGTGGGTCGCGACGGGATCGCCCTCGTCGCCGCCGCGGGGAATGGCGGTGGTTCCCGCCGCGCCGAAGTAGAGCCCGCGGTCGCGCAGGCGCTCTTCTCGAAGACCGCGCCGCTCCTCGAATACCGGGACGAGGACGGACGTGCGACCGTCGGGAGCCTCGAGCCCCTGAAGCAGATCGAAGGGGGCGTCCTCGCCCAGCTCGACCGCAGGACCGCGTACGCGCAGATCGGCAGACTTCGCAGCATCACCCTGGCGCTCACCTTCGCCCTGCTGATCGTCGTCGGCTTCGCGGCATCGCTGCTCGGCCTCACGATCGTCCGTCCCTTGGGACGCCTGGCGAGGGGATCGGCGAAGGTGGCCGGCGGCGACCTGACGATCGACCTCCCCGTGCTCGGCCGGAGCGAGGTCGCGGGCCTGACCGCGCTCTTCAACAACATGGTGCTGCGGCTCGCGCATACCCGCGACGAGTTGGACGCCAAGAACGAGGCGCTTCGCGCGAAGAACGCCGAGCTCCAGACGCTCTCGAGGACCGACAGCCTGACCGGCCTCCAGAATCGCCACTCACTGATGGGCGCGCTCTCGCGGGAGGTCGAGCGGTCCCAGCGCTACGACCACGCCTTCGCCGTGTTGATGCTCGACGTCGACCATTTCAAGAAGCTCAACGACGCGCACGGCCACCTCGCGGGCGACCAGGTGCTGCGCGGCATCTCGAGGCTGCTCGAGCAATCGACCCGCTCCTGCGACTGCGCGGCGCGATACGGAGGCGACGAGTTCGTCGTCGTGCTCCCGGAGACGGATCTTACGACCGCCGTGCAGGTCGCCGAGCGCATCCGCCAGCGCGCCGGCGCGGTCCGGCCCACGATCACCGACGATTGCTGGGAGGTGTCGCTGAGCATCGGCGTCTCGATGTACCCCGAGAGCGCCCTCGATCCCGACACGCTGCTCCGGGAGGCCGATGCCGCTCTGTACGAGGCGAAGAGGTCGGGCCGGAACCAGGTGGCCGCTTCGGTCCGCCGGCGCGGCGCCGGGGCCCCATGGATCCTACTCGAGGCCGGCGAGCAGCGCCTCGAAGATCCAGCCCGCTGAGTGATCGTCGCAGACGACGCGCACCCACTTCCCCCGGTAAGACAACCCGGTGACGGCGGTCCCGGGCTTTAGGGTGGCCAGGACCTCGGCATCGAGACCTGGCGCCTTTCGGAGCTTGCAGGTCTTCGTCACCTTGAGCTCCATCGGCGTCGCGAACCGGACCTCGCCGGCGAGGGGATCGAGATTCCCTCTGAGCCGCGCCTGGATCTCCGCGGCGCGGACCTTCGTCCTGGCCTGGCTGACCAGGTAGAGCGATCCGCCGTAGTTCTGCTTCTCGAACTCCACGCTGCTCATGGCCAGGAGCTGCTCGGCAAGCGCGACCGCCTGCGGCGGCTCCGCGCCGGCGTACCGCTCCTTGACCGCCTTGAGGGCGATCTCGCCCTCCGCCATGTCCGAAGCAGCCTGGGCCTTGCTCTCGTGACTGCGGAGTTTCGCCTTCGACCGAACGACCTCGCCGATCGCGTCCTCGAGCTCCACCTGCTGCGTCGAGAACTGCTCCCGCAGGGCCTTGACGAGGGCGTCCCTCTCGAGGAGGCGAAGCTGCAGGGCGGCGACGTGGTCCTCGAGCGCCTCTGTGTCGCCGGCGGCCTGGGCCTCCCGCTGCAGCCGGTCGATCTCCTTTTCGAGCTCCAAGCAATCGCGGCGCGGCGCTTCGACGGCTTCGGGCGGCCGCGTCCCGGGCTCCTTCATCGAGCTCGGGCAGCCGAACGCCGTCAAGGCCGCCGCGACGAGCGCAACGACCGAAGCACGACGAGACCAGCGTTGGCTCGCGACCGCGGACATTCCCGCTTCCTCCAAGGACCCGGGCCCGGGTCGGGTGCGATGCCACGGGCCAATATGGCGCGCCGGGGCGCCCCGCGCCACGCCCCTTCTCATAGGTGGACTTCCACCACGTCCCCTTCGTCGAGGACGTGATCGCGCTGCACCGTCTGGCCGCCGAACACGCGCTTCCCCCAGATTCGGGCGAACTTCATCTGGGCGAGGACGTCCTTGTGGATCCGCTCGGCGAGGTCGCCGACCGAGGCGCCCCGCGGCAGCGTGAACGGCGCCTCGAGGTCGGGCGGCTTCCCCGGCTGCTTCGTGTACACCCGAACGACGTCGAGCGCCTCGAACGTCCTGCGCCTCAGCTCCTCGAGCCCTTGCCCCGTGGTCGACGAAACCGCCACGATGGGCCACCGCCCGCCGAGCATGTCGTCGAGGGCCGCGACGGTCCCCGCCGCGCCCGGCCGATCGAGGCCCGTCACCACCAGGATCGCCTTTCGCGACCGCCACCCGGCCTCCATCGTCGCGGGCGTCGGCTCCCCCGCGGGACGGATCTCGATCCGCCCGTTCCGCAGGAGGGCCTGCGCGGAATCCATCTGCTCCAGGGGGTCCTCGGAGCCGGCCACGAGCCAGTAGAGATCGGCGCCGCGAATCGCGTCGAAGAGCCAGGGCTCGAGGTGCTCCTCCGACAGCGGCGGAAAGTCCACCAGCTGGATCGCGACGTTCTCGAACGGCATCATCCCGGGGAGCGGCTCGCGGGTGGTGAACGGGTAGGCCGCCACCTCCGGCCGCGCCATCGTCAGCCGGGTCACGAGCGACGATTTCCCGGTGTTCGCCGGACCGACCAGCGCCACCTGCCCCGCTCCTTCGCGGCGCACCGTGAAGCTGACGCCCTTGCGTGCGCCCCTCTTCCCCTCCTGCTTCCTGAGCTTCGCGATCCGCGCCTTGAGGTCACCCTGGAGGCGGTCGGTGCCCTTGTGCTTGGGCATGATCGCGAGCATCTCCTCGAGGGCGGCGATCTTCTCCTCGGGGCTTCGCGCTTCGCGGAACCGCTGCTCGGCGGAGTGGTAGGCGGGCGGGAGGTTCGCGGGCATCCGGGGCCGCTCAGGCCGGCTGGTGCTCCGGCCGAAGGAGATCGAAGACCGTCTTGACGGGGGTGAACGTCGCGGACGGCACCTCGACGAACACCGTGTTCCAGCGGGCCATCGCGCCGTTCCAGAGCCCCGGCCGCTCGAGGACTCGGATCTCGCGCCCCGCCTGGAACTTCCTCGCGACGATCACCGCGTCGGGGTTCACGAACGCGCGAAGGTCGTACGGACGGCCCGAGGGGGCGCACACCCCGCACACCAGGTCCACCGGGTTGAAGTGGGTTGCGGTCTCGAGGATGGCCCGCTGCGCGGCGGAGGCGCGGTCCACCTCGGCGCTCTCCACGATCTGGAGGCTCGTGCCGCCCGAGGCCTCCCGCACCCAGAACGGGCCGCCCCCGGGCTCGCCGGTGTTCCTCACGACGCCGCAGACCCGGAGCGGGCGGGAGAGCGCGCCCTGGAGCTGGCGCCGCCTCGCTTCGCCGTCCGACACGTAAGGCGCCGCGTGCCCGAGAGGCCACCGTGCGAACTCCTCCGCCTCCTCGAGGAGCGCGGGCTCCGCGCTCCGCTCGAGAGCGGACGCGTACCGACGGACGCGTTCCTCGATCTCGACGAGCCGGCCCACCAGGAGCCGCTTCCAGCGCAGCGTCGCGCCCCGGAGCCGGTCGGGCTGGACGTTGTCGACGTTCTTGATCAGGACCACGTCGTCGCCGAGGTCGTTGAGGTTCTCGATCAGCGCCCCGTGCCCCGACGGGCGCAGGACGATCCGGCCCCCGCCGTCCCGGAGCGGCCTGCCGTCGGGCTCCACCGCGATCGTGTCCGCGGAGGGCTTCTGCAGCGAGAACGTGACGTCGAAGCGCACCCCGAGATCCCGCTCGTATCCCGGCCCCGCCGTCCGCAGGAGCTCGCGGAACCGGCCGAGGTGCTCCGGCGAAACCGTGAGGTGCAAGCGGCACGTGCCGTCGGCGCCGCGCACGGTGCCGGCCGCCTCGACGAGATGCTCCTCGAATGCGGTTCGGATTCCCTCCCGGTAGGCGTGGAACGGCAGGAGGCCCTTGGGCAGCGCGGCGAAATCGAGCCCCCCGGGCCCGAGCAGCGCGCCGAGGATCTCGAGGAACGCCCCTCCGGCCTGGAGCTCGTCGAGGTCCTGTCCCGCGCGCGCGAGAACGTCCCGCAGGGGCTCCCTGAACGGGAGCCGCCGGATTTCGCGGAGCAGATCGAGCGCGATGGAGGGGTCCCCGCCGCGCTCCGCATCGAGGAGCGCGATCAAATCCTGGAACATGCGGGTCGCGGCGCCCGACGCCGGGACGAACTTCGTCAGCCGCCCGGCCGCGGCGGCGACCTCGTGCCGCGCCAGGAGGCCGGGGGTCGCGGACGGCGAGATCGTCTCGATGCCGTCCCCGAGGGTCGCCGGCCGGTCGAGCCGCACGCGCGCCGGCGGCCTCAGGAGGAGCGCGAGCTGCCGCTCCGCTTCCTCGACGGCGATCCCGTGCTCGCGGAGCTGCGCGACATCGAACTCGCGAAACGGCGGGTCCGCCAAGATACCCTCCGGGGACACCGGGGCCGCCCCTACCGCTCGCCGCGGGAGACGACGACGGCGGCGGCCAGGTCGCCGCTGACGTTCAGCGTCGTGCGGCACATGTCCAGGAAGCGGTCGACGCCGAGGATCATCCCGATCCCGTCCGGCGGGACGCCCACCATCCCCAGGATCATCGCGACCACGGGAAGGGAGCCGGCGGGAACGCCGGCGGTGCCGATCCCGCCGAGAATGCAGATCATCACCACCAGCGCCTGCGAGCCGAGCGACAGGTGCACCCCGTAGAACTGTGCGAGGAACAGGACCGTCACTCCCTCGAACAACGCCGTCCCGTTCTGGTTCGCCGTCGAGCCGATGGTCAGCACGAATCGGCTGACCGCGCGCGGGAGCTTCAGGTTCTCTTCCGCCACCTTGATCGCCGTCGGGAGGGTGGCGTTGCTCGACGCCGTCGAGAACGCCGTCAGCATCGCCTCCTCGATCCCCCGGAAGAACTTGACGGGGCTCATCCCGCCCAGCAGCTTCACCGACAGCGAGTAGACGACGAACTGGTGGATCCCGAGGGCGAGGAGCACGACGAACACGTACCTCGCCAGCTGCCACAGGACCTCGTACCCCAGCTGCGCGGTGAGGGTGTAGAGGAGCGCGGCGACGCCGTAAGGGGCCAGCGAGATCACGATCCCGATCAGGCGCATCGTGACGTCGTAGAGCCCCTCGAGCGCATCCTGGAACTTCCGCGTGGCGTCGGTCCTGGTCACCGCCAGGCCGATCCCGACCATGAGCGAGAAGAACATCACCGCGAGCATGTCGCCGTTCGCCGCGGCGCGGACCGGATTGTCGGGGACGATCTGGACGAAGAGATCGATCCCGGTCTTGGGGGCGGTCCCTCCCGAGAGCGCCGAGGCACGCTGAGCCGCGCCCGCGGTGAGCCGCGCCCTCATCTCCTCCGACATCCCCTCGCCGGGGCGTATCGCGTTGACCAGCACGATGCCGATGAACACCGCGATCGCCGACACGGCGACGGTGTACGCCAGCGTCTTGAGGCCGATCCTCCCGAGGCTCCTGAGGTCGCCGAGCCCCGCCACGCCGAGGGCGAGCGCCGCGAAGATCAGGGGGATCACCAGCATGAACAGCAGCCGCAGGAACACCTGGCCCACCGGCTGCGTCACGTACCGGATGAACGCCTCGAGGCGGGGATCCTGCCCCAGGGCGAGGAACGAGGCGACGCCGGCCCCCGCTCCGGCGAGCCCGCCGATCAGCATCCGGGTGTGCAGGGGGACCCGCATGGCGGGAGTATGCCCGTGCCTCGCCGCGCCGACAAGGCGTCAGCGCTTCGCCTCGGCGAGATCGGCGCGGGCGAGGAAGTCGTCCAGGATCCGGTCGAACTCCTCGGGGCGGTCCAGCATCGGCCAGTGGCCGACCCCGGCGATGACCCGCCAGGGCAGGTCGGAGATCGCGGCCCTCAGGCTGTACGGTCCGCTGTTCGCCTCGCTTGCGATCACGAGCCTCGCCCCCGGGTAGCTCTTGAGCGCCCCGACGGGGCTGTACGCGAACCCTCCCCGAAGCGTCGCCACCACGACCTCGCGGCGCGTCAGCCGCATCACCCTCAGGACGTGGCTCCTGACCGCAGGGTCGGAGCCCGCCATCATCTCCGTGAAGTACTTCCGCATGAACCGGGGGTAGGTCTCGGGGCGCATCTGCCGGAACATCGCCTCGGCCTCGCCCCTCGGCACCCGGGTGTTGTCGCCCGACGGATCCGCGAGGACCAGCGCGGCCACCCGATCGGGACGCGCCGCCGCGTAGCCGCAGGCGACCGCGCCTCCGAGGCTGTGGCCCACCAGCACGAATCGCTCGAGGCCGAGGCCGTCGGCGACCGCCTGGACATCGGCCACGTAGGACGGGACCGTGTACTCGCCCCCTGGGGCGGCGGCCGACTCCCCGTGGCCGTGGAGATCCACCGCGATCGCGCGTCGCGTCGTCCGGAAGTGCTCGAGCTGGTGTCGCCAGAGCGTTCGGTCTCCCGCGAGGCCGTGCACGAACAGCACGGGGAGCGCGCTCCCCGCGCCCTCGTCGTCCACGCGAAGCCGCCCCGCGGGGCCGTCCACGCGCTCCACGAGTTTCCGCGGCGCCGGCGTCTTGGGCGTGCCGGCCGATTCGGCGTCCCGCACGCGCTCCGCACCTCCTCGGCAACCCGGCGAGAGCGCCAGGATCGCGGCCAGCCCGGTCGCCGCCGCCCGCTGCATCATCTCCCCACGAAGACCAGGAAGGCGGCGACGCCCGCGGCCATCATCGCGACGAGGGGTGGGACCACGACGACGAAGAGCCTCCGGCCTCCCGCCCACCCCGCAAGCGAGATCTTGACCACCATGTTGGCGAGGAACCCGACGAGGATCGCGAGGACCGCCCCGCGCTCGGTCAGCGTTCCCGCGGCGGCGAGGGTCGAAACGGCGAGGGTCACCGCGTGGACGTCCATCGCGCCGCCGAGCGCGGCGGTCGCCAGGACGCCGGCCGGCCCGAAGGCCCGGGTCGCGGCGGAGGTGATCACGAGCATGAGCCCGAGCAGGGCGGCGAACCCCGCCGAGGACTCGAGGGCGAGGGGATTGTCGACCTTGAACTCGGTGGCCGCATCGCCGCCCTTCTCCGCCCGTGAGAGGCGCCAGACGAAGCCGGCGCCGGCGAGGGCGCCCACCGCCACCGGCCACCCCACGACGGGGAACACCCTGGCGACCATGTCGGGATTCGCCACCGAGACCACCACGAGCTGCGCCGCGGCCGATGCGGCGTTGGCGAGGACGATGCCCGCCGCGAGGTGGCCGGCGAGCCCCGCCGCCTCCCGGTTCTTCCGGGCGAGCGAGAGCGTCGTCGCGGTGGACGACACGAACCCGCCGAAGAGGCCCGCGACCGCCAGGCCGCGACCCGGCCCGAGCGCGCGCACCGCGAAGTAACCGCCGAACCCGATCCCGGTGATCAGCGCGAACAGCAGCCAGAGACGGAAGGGGTTGAACAGCCCCCACGGGTCGACCGCGCGGTTCGGGAGGAGCGGGAGCACGACGAACGCGATCACGAGGAACGTCAGCGCGGCGGAGACCTCCTTCGACGAGAGCCCCGCCTGGGCGAAGTGGTGGATGCGCGGCTTGAGCGCGAGCACGACCAGCGTGATGACCGCGAGCATCACGGTCAGCTCGACCTCAAAGCGCGCGAGGTAGCCGAGGGTGAAGGTCACCATGGCGGCGACCTCCGTCGTGGCGCCGACGCCCGATCCCTCCGGCCCGAGGGGCGCGCGCAGGTAGCCGGCGAGGATGATCGCCCCGGCGAACGCGGCGAGCGCGATGGCGAACGGCTGGCTCTCGACGTACGCCGCGACGGCGCCGAGCAGCGCGAGGAGCGTGAACGTCCTCGAGCCGAGCGGGTCGCGCACGTGCCGGTCGGCATGCGCCCTCTCGCGCTCGATCCCGACGAGGAGCCCGATCGCGATCGCCAGAAGGAACGGCCGGGCGGTCTCGAACATCCGTCCCCCTCCCTTCCCCGCTCAATTTCGTCTCGAAAGGGCCGGGAGGTCAAGAGGGCTCCGCTCGTCACCCCGCGCCGTTATGGCATGGCCGCGCCCGTGCGCGTAAGCTGGCGGCGCGGGATCGCGCTCCGGGCGGGCGCCGTCTCGACCGACGAGAGGAGAGCGTGGCGACGTTCCCCAGCGTGTTCGTCTCCCACGGCGCGCCGACCCTGCTGCTCGACGAGACGGAGACGCGCGCGTTCCTCGAAGGGCTCGGCTCGACGCTCGGGACTCCCCGAGGCATCGTCTGCGCATCGGCCCACTGGGAGGCGCCGTGCGCGACGGTCTCGGGGTCCGCCGCGCCCGGGACGATCCACGATTTCCTGGGCTTCCCGTCCGAGCTGTACGCCGTGCGCTACCCCGCCCCGGGCGACCCGGCGCTCGCACGAAGCGTCGCGGCCCTCCTGACCGCCGCCGGCATCGAGGCCGCGATCGACGGAGCGCGCGGCCTCGACCACGGTGCCTGGGTGCCCTTGAAGCTCGCGTACCCGGGCGCCGACGTCCCCGTCGTCGAGATCTCCGTGCAGCCGGGACTCGGCCCCGCGCACCACCTCGAGATCGGCCGCGCCCTCGCCCCACTTCGCGAGGACGGCGTGCTCGTCCTCGGGAGCGGCGGCGCCACCCACAACCTCCGGGAGTTCGGACGGTACGCGATCGGCGATCCTCCTGCCGGATACGCCCGGGAGTTCGACGAGTGGCTCCGCGACGCGATCGGCCGCGGCGACGCGGAGTCCCTCCTGTCCTACGCCGATCGCGGTCCGCACGGCCTCAGGAACCACCCGACTCCGGAGCATTTCCTGCCGATCCTGGTCCCGATGGGCTCGTCCGGTCCCGCAGGCCGCGGCCGCAGGATCCACGCCGCATTCGAATACGGCGTCCTCTCGATGGCCGCGTTCTCCTGGGACTGAACTAGAATCGATCCCATGTGCCGGGAGCCCGGACGATGAGGGTGCTCGCCCACGCCGACCCGTTCGTGCTCGAGTCGGAGATGCTCGAGCGGGTCGCGGCGGCGAAGGCGGAGGACCCGCTGGCCCCTCTGCTGGTCGTCGTCCCGACGGCGCGCCTCGTCGCCCACGTGAGGCGGCGGATCGCCGAGCGGACGGGCGCCTGCCTCGGCGTCCACGTCCTCCACCACCGCGCGCTCGCGCTCACGATCCTCGACGGGATCGTCGGATCGCCCCACCGGGTCGCGTCGAGGCCGCTGTTCCTGGCGATCCTCTCCCGAGTGCTCGACCGGATTCCGGACAATCCGCTCGCCCGTTTCGTGCGGGCGCGACCGGGGGCCACGTCGGCCCTCCTCGGCACGCTTCGCGACCTTCGCGACGCGGGGGCGGAGCCGCGAGATCTCCGCGCCGCCGTCAGGGGAAGCCGCGAGGAGGCGCTCGCCCAGGTCTACGAGGCGTACTCGGCGGGCCTGGCGTCGCTCGCGGCGGGGGGGCTCGCGGATGACGCGGCCCTCGCGCGGGCCGCGACCGGCGCCGCCAGCGCGTTCGCGAAGGGTTTCGCCGCGATCGTGCACCACGGCGCGTACGAGCTGATCGGGGTCCACCTCGACCTCGTGCGCGCCCTCGACCTCGGACGCGGCGTCGTGTTCCTTTCCCCCATCGAGCCTGGCGCCCGGGTCTCGGAATACGCGGAGCGCTTCGCGGAGCGCCATCTGCTCTCCCCCGGCGAGAAGGTCGAGAGTCTCGAGCACCGCGCCGGCGGGCTCCTCGGGGAGCGTCTCGGCGCGCTGTACGACGAGGCCGTGGAGCCGGGCCCGCTTCCCGCCGGGCGCGTGCGCCTCCGGCACGCGCAGGGTGCCCGGACGGAGATCGAGACCGCCGTGCGCCACGCGCTCTCGTCGGTCGCCGCCGGCGTCGCGCCCGAGGGGATCGCCATCGTCGCGCGGAGCCTGGGGCCGTACGCCGCCGCGGTCGAAGAGATCCTCGACGACGGAGGTCTCGCCCACACCTCCTCCCTCGCCGTTCCCCTCCGCCGCGATCCTTTCGTGCGCGACCTCCTGACGCTCCTACGCGCGGTCGCCGACGCGTTCCCGCGTCAGCGCACCGCGGAGATCCTGGCCTCCCCGCGCCTGCGGTGGGAGGCGTTCGGCATCGACGTCCCGCCTCCCGGCGATGTCGCCGAGGCCTGGAGCCGGCAGGCCGGGATCGTGGGAGGGGTCGAGGAGTGGACGACCTGGCTCGCCGACTGGGCCGGACGGCCGAGACACGACGAGAGCGCCACGGCGGAGGAGCGATCCGCCGCAGAGCGAGGCGCCCGGGGGCGCTTCGCCCAGGCACGACGGATCGGCGACGCGGTGGTGGCCCTCTCGGAGCGGTGCCGCGCCGCGAGGGCCCTCGATTGGGCCGCCCACGCCGACGAGGTGGAGCGACTCGCGCGCGACGCGTTCGTTCCGGGAGGCGACGGCCGGCCGGAGGAGCCGATCGGGGCGTTCGCCGGCCTCCTCGCGGAGATGAGGGCGCTGAAGGAGGTGCTCGGCGATGGAAGGCCGGTCCCCTTCGCGGAGATGGTCGCCTGGCTCGAGGAGGCCGTCGGTGACGCGACGCTCTCGCCACGCCGCTCCGACGATGGCGGCCTCCGGGTCCTTGACGCGATGCAGGCCCGTGGCCTGACGTTCGAGCGGGTGCTCCTCGTCGGGATGAACTCCGGCGCGTTTCCCCGCGTCGCGCGGGAGGATCCGTTTCTTTCCGACAGCACCCGGGCGGGGCTCTCCGAGACGATCGGACGCCCGGTCCCCGTCAAGCGCGACGGAGCCGCGGAGGAGCGGCTCCTCCTCGCCCTCGTCCTGGGGTCGGCGCGGAACGGCCTCGACGTGTCCTGGCAGCGGGCCGACGACTCGGGCCGGACCCGCACGGCCTCCATCGCGCTGCGGGAGATCGGCCGCATCGCGCTGGGCTCGGCGGACCTCGACAAGGTGCGCGACTCCGCTGACGAGGTCCCCGCCCATCCCCGCTTCCGGCTGGAGCACCTCGCGCGCGATCCCGGGCTCCTGTCTCCCGACGAGGAGACGCTGCTCATCGCTCTTCGCGGCCGCAGGAGCGAAGCCGCGGCCGCCGCGCTGGCGGGGAGGGACGCGGGAGCCCTCGCCCGCGGTGTCCTCATGCTGCAATCCACGGAGTCGTTCGACCCGGCGTGCACGACTTACGACGCCCGCGTCGGCGTCGGCCGGGTCGTGCTGGACCGGGTCGCGGTCACGGCCCTCGAGCAGCTCGGCCGCTGCCCGCTCCAGTTCTTCTTCCGCCGCGCGCTCAAGGTGTACGAGCTCGATGAGCCGGCATCCGCGTTCGAGATCGCGGAGCGAGATCTCGGCGAGCGGGTGCACGCCCTCCTCGAGTCGCTCTACACGCGGCTCGGCGAGGAAGGACGCCTCGACGCGGACCGCGCGGAGGCTCTCCTCCCCGACGAGTGGGAGAGGGCGATCGGCGTTACGGGCGCGCGCCTCGCCGAGCGGCTGCCAGTCCTGTGGGGGATCGAGCGCGAGCGTTGGCTGGCCGCGATCCGGGCGTTCGTTCGCGAGGACCTTCAGAGACTCGCGAGCGAGGGCCGCGCGCCCTGCTCGTTCGAGGAGACCCGCCGCGAAAGCGTGGACTTCGGCGAGGGCATCGTCCAGGTGATCGAGGGACGCTTCGACAGGACCTTCAGGAGGGACGACGGCATTCTCGTCGGTGACTACAAGACTGCGGGCGATCTCGTGGAGCGGACGAGCGAGACCGCCATGCTCAAGGGGACGACGCTCCAGGTCCCGCTGTACGCCGCCCTGGCCGACGGGGCGTCGGTGGAGCTGCTCGGCGTCGGCCCGGAATACGCTCCCGGAATGGGACGCCGTGCCGAGCACCGGCGCGAACAGTTTCCAGGATTCTCGCGCCCCGAGGTCGAGGCGGGATTCCTCGAGACGGCGCGGTTGCTGATCCGGCTCGCCCGCTCCGGACGGTTTCCGCTCAGGAAGGGCCGTCACTGCTCCTGGTGCCCGTACGCCGGCGCGTGCCGCCGGAACGATCCACCGACCGTGTACCGCGAGGAGAACGCCCCGGACACGCGGGACTTCCGGGACCTGGCGAAGAAGAACCAGCGGGACAAGCCGACGCTCCGGGACGTTCGCGCCGCGCGTCCCGCGGCCGGGGAGGCGGAGTCGTGAAGCCGACCGCGCTGTCGGACGCCGACGCGCGCCGGCGCGCCGCGACGGAGTTCGATCGGAATTTCGTGGTCGAGGCCGGGGCGGGGACGGGGAAGACCAGCCTCCTGGTCGAGCGTCTCCTCGTGGCGACAGGCGCCGGCCTCGCCGGGGCGACGGAGTTCGCGGCGATCACCTTCACCGAGAAGGCCGCCGGTGAGATGCGCGATCGGCTGGCCGAGGGGCTTACGCGCCTCCGCCGCGCCGCCCTCGGGCAGGAGCCGAACGACCCGACGAAGCCGTGGAGCCGGGCGCTGGATCACCTGGTCCGCGATCGCGGAATCGCGCCGGCGGACGTCTCCGCGCGCGCCCTGGCCACGTTGACGGAGCTCGACCGGGCTCAGGTCACGACGATCCACTCGTTCTGCGCCGACCTGCTCCGGACCTACCCGTTCGAGGCGGGGGTGGATCCCGGGTTCGCCGTGGACCGCGGGCCGCTCTTCGAGGACCTACTCGACGATGAATGGGAGAGGTTCCTCGGGGAAGAGCTGGGCCCCCGCGCGACGCGGGCAGACCTTTGGCGGCGGCTGGTGCCGCGGATCCGGCTTCCCGCGCTCAGGGCTCTCTCCCGAGGCCTCGCCGCCTTCTCGATTCCCCCGGCGCTGCTCGCCGGAACGGGGCGTCCGCCGGACGCGTCGTCGTTGTTCGGCGGCGAGGCCGCAGGGCTCGCCGCGGCGATCGGGTCCGTACTCGTCCGCCAGAAAGGGATGTCGTCGGGCGCGGTCGAGAAGCTCGACCTGTACCGCCGGGCGCTCGACACCTTCGCGAGCGAGGGGCACAAGGCGCTCGTGGCGCTTCTGACGCGTCCCGACGAGGCCAAGACCCTCGGGAAGACGCCGCCCACGTCCAAGAGAAAGCTCGGCGACGTGGAGCCGGGGGAGATGGAGGCCGTCGCGAAGGACGCGCGCGATCTCCTCCTTGCCGTCGCCTCCGTGGACGACGAGGCGTTCCGCGACCTCGTTCTGGCCTCGGCGCCGTTCGCGCTCAGAGCGAGGGACCTCCTGCTCGAGCGCGGCGCCGTCAACTTCGACGGTCTCCTGACCCTCGCGCGCGACGTGCTCCGCGACCACCCGGCCGTCCGGGAGGAGGTGCGTCGCCGCTACCGGATGCTCCTGGTGGACGAGTTCCAGGACACCGACCCGCTGCAGTACGAGATCGTCCTTTTCCTCGGAGGAGCGAAGGCCGAGCGCGAGAGCGATCCGTTCGAGGTGCCGCTCGAGCCCGGGCGACTCTTCATCGTCGGCGACCCGAAGCAGTCCATCTACCGGTTCCGGGGGGCCGACTACGAGGCGTTCCTGCGGGCCGTGGAGCGCATCCTCGCCCAGGACGGCGAGACGCTCGACCTCGTCGCCAACTTCCGTAGCGTCGGGGCGGTGATCGCGCCGGTGAACGACCTGTTCCGGAAACGCTGGATCGAGTCGAAGCCGTACCAGCCGGAGTACAAGGCCATCGAGGCCGCGAGGCCGGACGGAGACGAGGGCCCGCGGGTCGAGATCCTCACCGTCGCCGCCACACCCAACGCGGACGCGAGGCGCGAGGCCGAGGGCGCCGCCGTCGCGTCGCGCATCGCGGCTCTGGTTCAAGGGGAAGGCCGGCGTTACGGCGACGTGATGCTCCTGCTGCGCGCCTTCACCCCGCTGCCGTTCTACCTGAGGCCCCTTCGCCAGGCCGGGATCCCGTTCGTCGTGGACGGAGGAAAGCTGTTCCTCGAGCGGACGGAGGTCGCGCAGCTGATGGCGGCGCTGCGCGCGCTGGCTCGCCCCTCCGACCCGGCCGCGCTCCTCGCGTTCCTCCGCTCGCCGGCGGGTGGCGCCCCGGACTCGGAGCTCCTGGCCTACGGAACTTCGGGAGGCCCGTGGCGCTTCTCCGCGACTCCCGATCCCGCGGCGTTCCCCGCCGTGGCCGGGGCGCTTCGCCTGCTTCGCGGTCTCGCGGGGGAGACCAAGGGGATTCCCGCCGAAGCGACGGTCCGCCGGGTCCTCGAGCGGACCGGCCTCCTGCCGCTCGGCGCGTTCGCATACGAGGGAGCGCAGCGGGTCGCGAACCTGAGGAAGCTCGCCGCGGCCGCGGCGGAGCTGGCCCGGGACGGGACCCTCTCCCTGAACGAGGTCCTGGACGCCCTTGAGAGCGAGCGTGCCGCGGACGTCGAGGGAGATTCGCCGCTGGCCGACGAGAAGGCCGACGCCGTCCGGGTCCTCACGATCCACAAGGCCAAAGGCCTCGAGGCCGACGTGGTGATCGTCGCGGACCTCGCGCGCGAGGAGAAGCATGGCAAGTCCGCGGCCGAGGACGTCGGGAAGGTGAAGCTGGACAAGCGGGTCGACTCGCTCGCCCTCAAGGGAGCGGGGCTCAAGAACGCCGCCAGAATCCGATTCGAGCGCGAGGAGACGCGACACGACGAGGCGGAGGGCCTCCGCGCCTTCTACGTCGCGCTGACCCGGGCGCGGGAGCGGCTGATCCTCTTCGCGGCCGCCTCGAAGGCTCGCGCGCCGTGGGTCGAGGCGCTCGCGCCGTGGGGCTACTCCCCCTCGTCGCCGCCCGGCGACGGAGAGAGGATCCACGGCGGCCTCGTTCTGCACGTCGCGGCCACGCCCCAGGCTGCGCCGCGGCTTCCCGAGGCGGGTCTCGAAGGGGAATCGACGGCGGTGGCGGCGTGGCTCGACGCGACGGGACGCCTCCGCGACCGGGCGAAGCCCCCGATTCGAAGCGCGAGCGGGGCCCGGGAGGAGCGCGCAGCCCGAAGCGCGGAGGCGGAAGCGGGGTCCGCCGTCGACGCCCCGGACCGGGACGTCGCCCTCGCCACGGGAACCGCGGTCCACGCCGCGCTGGAGCGGTGGGACCCGGCGTCCAAGGCGCCGATCACGGCCGCGCTCGCCGACCTCTCCCGCAGGGCGGCGGAGGAGCACGGGGTCGCTCCCGCGGAGGTCGAGCGGGAGGCGCGAACCGTGCTCGCCGCGTTCCTCGCGTCCCCGCTCCCCGCCCGCCTCCGAACGATCGACGTGCTCGGCCGCGAGGTCCCCATGCTCCTCCACGAGGACGACGGGACGACGGTCACCGGGGTGCTCGACCTGCTCTACCGGGATGCCGAGGGGACCCTGGTCGTCGCGGACTACAAGACCGACCACGGTCTCACCCCTCGCGACGCGTCGGAGCGCTACGGTCCCCAGCTCGCCGACTACGCGGAGGCCGTCCGCCGCGCGATGCGCCTCGCCGCCCCGCCGCGCACCGAGCTGTGGCTCCTGCGGGACGGGAAGATCCTGCCCTTGCCGACGGGACCGCGGTGAGACCGTGAACGCGGCGACGTGCGTCCTCCTGCTCCTCGCCGCGCTCGGGGGGCCCGCCGCGCCGCCCGGTGAGGCGCCGGACCCCGACCGCGTCCGACTCGAGATCGAGAACGAGCGGGGGCGGGTGAGACGACTCGTCCTCGAGCCTCGCGCCCGGGTGCCCCTCGACCCGCTCGAGGACGGCGTCGTCGTGGCGCTCTCGGACTCGCGGCTCAGGGTCGCCGGAGCCGGCGCGACGGCCGAGGACTGGCAGCTCGTCGCGGGCGAGGCGAGATGGCGCCCCGGCGACGCCGTCACCGTCTGGAACGTCGGCGAGAGGACGGCGACGCTCCTGTCGTTCGAGATCGCGAGGACTCGCGGGCGGGCGAGGCTCGGTCCGCTCGCCGCGCCCGACGCGGGCCTGCGGTGGGTCGTCCTCGAGAACGGAACCGTGCGCGTCGTGCGCAGCCGCGTGCCGCCGGGAGCCAGGATCCCGATGCACGCGCACCCGGCGCGGCTCGGCGTCTGCCTCACCGGGATCCACGCACGCGAGATCGTCTCCGGCGGCCGCTCGTTCGAGATCGTGAGGGAGCGGGGCGAGACCTTCTTCATGGGGCCGGTCGTCCACTCGGTCGTGAACCTCGAAGATCGCCCCTTCGAGGTCCTGGAGATCGAGCTGAAGCGATCGCCCTCTCCCGATCCGCCTTCCGTCCGCTTCCTCTCCGCCGGCGGAACGGAGTTCGCGCTCTTGGAGCGCGGCCGCGGGGAGCCCCTGGTGCTCGTGCACGGCGCGGCCGGCGACCTCGGGACCTGGGCCGGCGCGATGGGGAGGCTCTCGCGGCGCTACCACGTGATCGCCTACAGCCGGAGGTACCACGACCCGAACGGGTGGGATGGAGACGGAACGGACGACACGCTCGCGCTCCACGTCCGGGACCTCGCCGCGCTGATCGAGACGATGCGGCTCGGGCCCGTTCACCTCGTGGGCCACGCCGACGGGGGCGCGATCGCCGCGATCCTGGCGCGGGACCGCCCCGACCTCGTGCGAAGCCTCGTGCTGGCGGAGCCCTGGCTGTTCACCCTCGTCCCGTCGCCGGCCGCCGAGACGCCGCCGGGTGCGCGGCTCGAGTCCCTGGTTTCGAGGGTCCGCTCAGGGATCGAGGGCGACGACCCCGAGGGCGCGTCGAGGACGTTCGACGACTGGGCCATGGGCCCGGGCGCGTTCGACCGGCTACCGTTCGCGCAGAGGCGCATCATGCTCCGGAACGCCGCCACGATCGTCCCGGGGATCCTGAGCGCGGAACGGACGGCGTTCCGTTGCGAGGACGCGCTCGGGATCCGGGCTCCCGTGCTCCTGGTCCGCGGCGAGAGGAGCCCGGAGCCGGTCCGCCGCGCGGCCGATGCGCTCCTCCGATGCCTGCCCGCGGCGCGAGCCGCCACGATCCGGGGTGCCTCTCACGGCATGATCGTCGAGGCCCCCCGGGCGTTCGGCCGCGCGGTGCTGGACTTCCTGAAGCGGAAGATATAGATCACTCTGCGGGATGAAACGATCCGCGTCATCGAGTCGGCGGAGCATGGGGCAGCTCGCCGCCGCATTGATGTCGCTTTCGGCGGCGGCCTCCGCGGGAGGGCCCTTCGCGCAGGGACCGCCGGAGCGCCTCCTCGATACGATCACCGCGGAGCGCATCGAGCCGGACGGGCGATTCAGTCCGTACCCGCGGTGGACCGCGCCCGGACGGCCGACGCTCGCGCTGGCGCTCTCCGGCGGCGGCGCGCGCGGCCTCGCCCATCTCGGGGTCCTGGAATCGCTCCACGAGGACGGGGTCGAGTTCGACGGGATCGCCGGGACGAGCATCGGCGCCCTCACCGGCGCGTTCGTCTGCGCGGGGTACTCCCCGGAAGAGATCGAGGAGATCCTGAAACGGCGGGACTGGGGCGCGATCATCGCGGGACTCGACGTCCGGCGGCGAGTGCTGTCCGAGTCCGAGGACATCGAGCAGCGGAGCGCGCTCCTGAAGCTCCAGTTCCGGCGGCGCAGGCTTCTGGAGGTCGGCGCGATCACCGAGTCGCGCCTCCTCGAGCGGGAGCTCTACCGGTACCTGCTGCGGGCGCAGCTCGAGTCCGGCGGCGACTTCGACCGCCTCCTGTACCGGTTCCGGCCGGTGGCCGGGAACATCCTCACCGGCGAGCGCGTCGCGCCTCTGTCCGGCGACCTCGTCGCCTACGTGCGAGCCTCGTTCGCGGTGCCGGGCTTCTTCGAGCCGGTCAGGGTGGGTGGCGCCCTCCTGGTGGACGGAGGCGTTGTCGAGAACATCCCGGTGGACACCGCACGGTCCCTGGGCCCTTCCGCGGTGGTGGCGGTGGACGTCTCGGAGGGCATCCCGCGGGCGGACTATCTCCGCGGGGCGCTGGACAATCTCTACCGCTGGATCAGCGTCCTCATGGCGGATCAGGGAAATGAGTCGCTCTCCCGCGCCGACCTCACCCTCACGCCGGCGGTCCTCGACATCACCCGGCTCGACTTCGCGACCAACGTGGACCGGCTCGTTGGGCTCGGACGAGAGGCGTACCGGAGCGGCCGCGAGGCGCTCTGGGCGCTGCTCGAGGCGCGCTCCCGCGACCGCGCGCCCGTGGATTTCGCCGGGATCGAAGTCGCCGGGACCTCGTGGATCACTCCCGACGGGATCGCCGAGCGGCTCGGCGGCGCGCGGAGGACCGTGACCCGGTACCGGATCGCGGCTGAGCTGGCACGGGCGCTCAATCTCGGCCCGTTCGAGTCGGGGCGCGTGGAGTGGATCGAGACCGCCCTCGGGCGGCGGATCCGGTTCGTGTTCCGCGAGAACCCCGTGGCCCGCTCGGTCGAGCTCGTCGGCGATCGCGTGCCGCTCCCACGGGACGCGCGGCTCCCGCTGCCCATCGACCGGCCGTTCTCCTGGGAGGAGGCGGCCCGCGCGTGCCGGGAGTTCCGGACCTCGCTGGTCGAGGACGGGCGGGTGCTGGCCGCGCTCGGCGACGCGCGATTCGACGGCTCGACGGGCACCGCGGCGGTCCGGGTTTCGGATCTGCCCATCGGCCGGATCCGGACGGAGGTCGAGGGGGAGATCCGGCTCGAGCGCACCCAGCGCTTTTTCGAGGATCTCCAGGACAAGCGATTCAGCTTCGACCGGCTCGCCGACCGGCTCGACGAGATGGTCGCGCGCAGAGCGATCTTCGAGTGGTCGCTCGAACCGACGCTCAGGGAGGACGGCCGCGCCGACCTGGCGCTTCACGTCCGAGGGGACGACTTCTTCGAGGCCGCGGTGGGCGCATCGTACAGAGGCGCCGTAGGCTGGGGCGGCTGGGCCCGCGCCGCGAAGGCCAACCTGACCGGCAGGGGCGACTTCGTGGACGTGACCGCCGGCGCGGCCGAGGACGTCAGGGCGCTCTCCGTGCGCTACCGGACGGAGTACGGCGCCGGGTTCCAAAACCTGGGCGCCGACGTGGGCGGAACGCTGTTCACCGCGCGATCGCCGGTGGCGGACCTCGACCAGCGGCTCGTGGACTCGCTGGCCGAGCCGTGGCGGGGCGAGCGGCTCTGGGCGACGTTGATCCATCGCGTCCGCTGGGGAGCCTCGCTGCAAGCGGGGTTCCGCTGGGAGCGCGACCGGCTCGACGCCACCGCGTCGGCCCCGCTCGAGGAGGTCTCGCGGACTTCCGCGGTGCTGTCGCTCGGGCTCGACCGGCACGACCGGCTGCTCTTTCCGACCCGCGGCGGCGCGTTCCGGCTCTCCGCGGAGCGATCGATCGAGGGGGACGAGCTGTGGAAGGCCGAGGCGCGGGCGGACCGGGAGATCTCTCTCGGCGCGAGCCGACGCCACACCTTGACCGGCCGGCTCGGGCTGGGGCTTTCCGACGGGACCGGGCGCCGGCCGTTCTGGTTCAATCCCGGCGGCTACCGGGACCTATACGGGTTCGTGCCTTACGGAGCGGCCGCGCCGGACTACGCGCGGGCCGGCGCGACCTGGCGCCTGAGGTGGCTCGACGTCGGTGCGGCCCGCCTCTACCTCGAGGCGGGGGCCGACGCGATCCGCACCGCGTCGAGCCGCGGCGGCCTGAGGGGCGGGGACACCGCGTACGGCTGTGGCGCCAGCGTGATCGTCCACACGCGATTCCTCGGACCGATCGCCGTGGGCTTCGGGCGCAACGACCGGGGCGCGGTCACCGGCTTCATCACCGCCGGCTACTCGTTCGTCCCGGAGTGAGCCGAGCGTGGGGCGGAAGCCCCCACGTCGCGGACTCGCGTCCGCTCACGACGTAGCGATAGGGCTTTCGCGCCCACGCCCCCGCGTAGTCGACGCCGATGCGCGGCGTGCGGCGCACCCGGTCGTCCGGGAACGGCTCCCCTTCCTCCAGCCAGAGGTCGGGACCCAGGAGAGAGGCCCCGTCGAGCGCGCGATCGATCCGGAAGGCGCGCGTCAAGCGGCCCGGGCCTGCGGCGGGGGACTTCCCGTCCGGGGACTCCGCCGCGCGCACCAACACCGCCGCCGGGTAGCCCTTCTTCCCCGTGACCAGGTTCAAGCAGTGGTGCATGCCGTACACGAGGTAGACGTACGCGACGCCCCCCGCCTCGTACATCGGCGCGTTGCGTAGGGTGGGCCCGCGGCGGGCGTGGCTCGCCTGGTCGCTCGGCCCGTCGTAGGCCTCGACCTCGAGGAGGCGGCCGCGCAGCACGCTCCCGTCGTGGAGCCGGCGGCACAAGACCCGTCCGAGCAGATCGCGGGCGACCGCGAGCGTATCCCGCCTGTAGAATCGGACTCCGAGCCGCTTCATCCCTTTCCCGGCCGGCCCCTCCGCCTCGGGTCCGGCACCGGTCAAGGAGGGTACCATGTCGAGGAAGGCCGTCGTCGCCGCCCTTTGCGTCACGTCCGCCCTGCTGCTCACGGTCCTGCTGCCGGTCGGCACGGCGGTCTCGCAGCAGGGGAACCAGGGGATCCGCCAGGTCATCGTCACGAATTTTCCCGACCTGCAGAAGGTCGAAGGGGAGGTCACGATACGCGGGCCGATCCGTCAGGCAAGCCAGGTGGTCCTCAAGGACGTCGTGGTTCCCCCTGTGGGCCCCAAGGACACGCAACGGCTGATCCAGGCCGGGACGGTCTCCGTGGACGGTTTCTCCCAGATCGTCCTGAGCCTCGAGGGGCAGATCAAGGGCGAGGTGGTCCGCCCGGGCACCGTCGGCGCGATCCTCCTCCCCGAGGAGGACGCGATCGTGAGGGCGTTCGAGGAGAAGGGGGAGATGCAGTTTCCGCTGGAGGTCACGGCGCCCACGGCTCCCGGCGGATCCCCGTACTTCGCGTCGAGCCAGCCCGTCCTGAGGGTGGGCTTCCCCCGGTACCGGGTCTTGCTCTATAACACCAGCGCGAAGACGGTCAGCGTGACCCTCTACGCGTACCTGACGAGCTGATGGAAGGTCCCGGGCACGAAGGCGCTCTTCTCGCCGCGTTCTTCCTGGCGCGGCCGAACCGCTTCACGGTGGAGGCGGTGCTGCGCGACGGGCGCCGCGTCGCCGCGCACCTTGCGGACCCCGGCCGCCTGAAGGAGCTCCTGATTCCCGGCGCCCCGCTCCGCCTTCGGCCCGTTCCCGAAGGCGGGCCCCGCAGGACCCGGTTCACCGTGGCGCTGGTCCGGTCCCCCGTGCGTCCCTTCGCGTGGGTGTCCGTGGACACCACCCTGCCGAACCGCCTCGCCGAGGAGCTCCTGTGGCGCGGCGACGTCGAGGGCATCGGGCAGGTCCTGACCTTGCGGCGCGAGTACGAGCATGCCTTCAGCCGGTTCGATTTCCTCCTGGCCCTCAAGGACGGCGCCCCGATGCTGGTCGAGGTGAAATCGGTGACGCTGGTCGAGGGCGGGGTGGCGCGGTTCCCCGACGCCCCCACCGCCCGCGGCGCGCGGCACGTCCGGGAGCTGGCGGAGTACGTCCGCTCCGGCGGGTCCGCCCTGTTGTTGTTCGTGGTGCAGCGGGAGGACGCGGTCCGCGTCGAGCCGAACCCGTCGACGGACCCGGGGTTCGCCGAGGCGCTGGCCGCCGCCGCCGAGGCGGGCGTGCTCGTCCGGGCGGCCCGCTTCCGCCTCGAGGCGGACGGCGGTCCGGCCTACCTGGGTCCCCTCCCCGTCCGCGTCGTCCCGTTTGCCAAACCGGACCGCGCTCCTCTATAAGAGGGCCTTCCGCACCCGCGGCTCTCGAGGAGACCGACATGCGCGATCGACGACGTCCCTCGCCGCTCACCTTTCTTGCGGCGCTTGCCGCGCTCGTCGCCGCCACCGCGCCGCGCGCCCAGGAGCCTCCAGCTCCGTCGAACGACGGAGAGCTGCGGGCGCTCGTGGAGAAGTCCGGGAGCTCCAGGGACAACGCCGGCGCCGATCTCGTGACCGTGTTCAAGCGCACGCGCGTCGAGGTGGAGCCCTCCGGCCTCGGGCACATTCACGAGTGGCAGCTCCTGAAGTGCCTCACCGAGAAGGGGGCCGCGCAGCTGGCGCGGCTAAGGCTCGACTTCGACCCGACGTCGAACCTCGTCGAGGTCCGCTCGCTCCGCGTGCTGCGCAAGGGCGGCGCGGTCGAGACGATTCCGCCGGACCGCGCCGTGGACCTCCCCCAGCCGCAGGACGCGATCTACTGGGGGGCGCGGATGAAGCTCGTGCCGATACCGCGCCTCGACGTCGGCGATGCGCTCGAGGTCAGGACGTACATGAAGGGGTTCCTGATCGCCTATCTCGACGAGATGGGCGCCGCGGGGGAAGCCGGGGCCGGCGCGGACGACCAGCGGTACGTCCCCCCCATGCGCGGCCACTTCTACGACGTGGTGTTCTTCCAGGACGCGGTCCCCGTGAAGCTCCGTCACTACGAGCTGACGACGCCGCGGGACAAGCCCGTCCAGTTCGAGACCTACGGCGGCGAGGTCAAGACCTACGTGTCGTTCGACGACGCCCACCTCACGTACCGGTTCTGGAAGGAGGACCTCCCCGCGTTCCACGCGGAGGCGCGGGGCGTGGCCGCATCGGACGTGGAGCCGAAGGTCGTGCTGGCCACCGTTCCCTCGTGGCCGGAGAAGTCCCGCTGGTTCGCGGAGGTCAACGACCCGCAGTTCGGCGCGGACGGCGCCATTCGCGAGAAGGTGGCCGAGCTGACCCGCGGCCTCGCGACCGAGGAGGAGAAGGTCGCCGCCATCGTCCACTGGGCCGCGGACAACATCCGCTATTCCGGGATCACCATGGGGAAGGGAGAGGGGTACACGCTCCACCCCGGGCCGATGATCTTCGCGGACCGATCCGGAGTCTGCAAGGACAAGGCGGGGATGGCGATCACCATGCTCCGCGCCGCGGGGTACACGGCGTACCCGGCGATGACCATGGCCGGGGCGAAGGTGGAGAGGATCCCCGCCGACCAGTTCAACCACTGCGTGGTCGCCCGGAAGAAGGCGGACGGCGGGTTCGAGCTGCTCGACCCCACCTGGGTCGTCTTCTCTCCCGAGGTCTGGTCGAGCGCCGAGGGGGAGCAGAACTACGTGATCGGCACTCCCGGGGGTGAGGAGCTCGGCAAGACGCCCGCGTTCGACCCGGCCGCCAACAAGATCCGGATCGAATCGTCGGCCGCGCTCGACGCCCAGGGAAATCTCTCCGGAACGCTCACGATCTCGGGGCTCGGCGTCGCCGACCAGCGTCTCCGGCGCGAGATGGTCCACGCGTCCACGGCCCGCGACCGGCAGGCGTGGTTCGAGGAGGTCGTCGCCCACCTCGGCTCGGGGGCTTCCGTGGAGAGGGTGCACGTCGACTACGCCGCGCTCCAGGACGTGAGCGCCCCGGTGCGCTTCGAGGTGCGCTACCGTGTGCCGGGGTACGCCCTCCTCGCGGGGAACGACCTGATCGTCGTCCCGCCGGCGTCGCGCCATCCCGTCGCCCAGCCCTCCCTCGCGCCGTACCTCTACGCGGCGGACGACGCGACGAGAACGCAGGCGATCCAGCTCGGAGCGCCGAGGATGATGGAAGTGTCCGAGACGCTCACGCTCCCCGCGAGCTTCCGGGTGGTCACGCTCCCGAAGGACCGGAGCCTCGACGGCAAGGCGGCGTCGCTCACGACACACTCCGAGGTCCGGGACGGCAAGCTCGTCACCACGTACCGGCTGACTGTAAAGCGGCGGGAGGTGCCGGTTTCCGACTACGGCAACTTCCGCGAGGTCGTCCGCGAGGCCAAGGCCATGCTCGACGATCCCGCCGTCTTCGCGAGAGGGAGGTAAGCCATGCCGAAGATCGCCGCGATCGCGCTCCTCGCCGCCGTGGCCCTCGCGGCGCAGCCGCCCGCAACGGGCGCCGCGCCCGGCAGCGTCCCCGATTGGATCGCCGACGCCCCCGGGCGCGATGCACGGCCCGACGACGACGGCCTGATGCTCCGGCAGCACCTCGCCCTCACCCTCGGCGCCGACGGGAGGGTCGTGCGGCGCAGCGAGACGGCCGTCAAGATGCTGGAGGAATGGGTCTCCCGGCACGGGTACTTCGATCCCCGCATCGACTGGAACGACGCCCGCTCCGAGATGCGCGTCGAGCAGGCCCGCACCTACATGAAAGACGGGACGGTCCGGGACGCGAAGGAGAACAGCCTCGTCGCCAACACCGCGCCGGAGCTGCAGTGGGCGGTGCCTTACGCGTACCTGCGCCAGATGGTGGTGCCCCAAGTCGGCGTCGAGCACGGCGCGACGTCCGTGCTCGCGTATACGGTCTCCGATCGGAGCCCCTCCGGCGTGCCGCTCTGGGGGACGGTGGAGCTCCGCGGCGATCTCCCGGTGCTGGACCAGTCCTTGACGATCGAGGTTCCCGAGGGCACGCCTTTCCGTTGGGGGGCGGTGCGGGCTCGGCTCACCCCGGAGACGGCGCCCCGCGGCGGGAGCGTCTCCACCACGTTCCGCCGGCGGGACGTCCCGGCCGCGAGCCTGGCGGAGCTGCCGTCGGGCCGCGCCGGGGTCGAGAGGCTCGTGTACAGCACCGCGCGGAGCTGGCCCGAAGCCCGCGCGTGGCTCGAGAAGCGCGTCGAGGCGGCGATCGCTCCCGACGCGTCGGTGAAGGCCAAGGCCGAGGAGATCGCCGGGGGTAGCGCGCTCCCCGAGGAGAGGATCTCGCGGGTCCACGGGTTCGTCGTGGACGGGCTCCAGACCGTCGCGTGGCCGGTCGCGGCGTTCGACTACGCGGTCCGGCCGGCGAGCGAGGTGCTGAAGTCCAGCGTCGGCCATCCCCTGGACAAGGCGGTGCTGCTGGCGGCGATGCTCCGCGCCCTGGGGCTCGAGGCCAGGATCGCCCTGGCCGCATCGGAGCGCGAGATCGCGAGGGACGTCCCCTGCCTGCCTCAGCTCGACGAGGTCTGGGTCGAGGTCCGATCGGGACCGCACGCGGTCTGGCTCGACCCGGCCGCAGGGCTCGACCGGCGCAACCGCGCGAGCTTGGCGGGGCGCGCGGTCCTCCGGCTGGACGGGGCCTCGGAGGCGCCGGAGACCCAGCCGGAACTCGATCCCCTCTCGAATCGCGCCGTGCTCCGCGCCGAGATCGCCGCCGCGGCGTCGGACCGCGAGGTCGGTCTCTCGGGGTCGGCCGACCTGGACCTCGGCGGCCTCTACAACCCGCTGGTGGCGTTCGACCGCTCCGAGGACCGCGAGACGCCCGTCGCGGCGCGGGTGGCATCGGCCTTCGGCGGCGCGAAGGCGAAGGACGTCTTCGTCGGCCACCGGAGCGCGGAGCTGAGCGCGATTCGCACGACGATCGCCGGCGGCTCGCTTCCGTTCGCGCCCTCGGGACTCGCGCGCCTCACTCTCCCCCGCGTGCCCGGCGCGATCTCCGGCGCGGCGCTCCAGGTCCATCGCGGGAAGAGGACGCTTCCGCTGGTGCTCCCCGCTCCCGCCTCGGAGACGGTCGAGGTGGTCCTCGACCTAGGGGAGGGGATCGACGTCGCCGCCCTCCCGGCCGAGGCGACGATCTCGAACGGCGCCGGCTCGCTGGCGCGTACCGTGCGCAGGGACGGTCGGCAGCTGACGCTGCGCACGGAGTTCGTCCTCTCCGGCGCCGTCGTGGAGCCGGAGCGTTACGCGGACCTGAGGGCGCTCGTCTCGACGCTCGAATCCGAGGGCGGCCGGACGGTGCTGCTGCGCCGGAGAGAGTGACGAGCACCCGGCTCAGCCCTCGAAGGCGTCCACCTGCTCCCAGGTGAGGATGCCTTCATCCACCATCTGCTCGTAGACGTCCAGGAAGTCCTCGGAGCTGACCGCTCCGCTTCCGTAGACCGCCTGCTTCGCGGCTTCAAAGGCCTGTTGAGGTGTCATGGTGCGAAGCCGGTCGAGGGTCTCGGGGTCGATGACCGCGGCCATGGCGCCACCTCCTTGCGACAGGTCCCGGAGGCGCGACACCGCCGCCGCCGGGAAGCCGGTGATCGTGGTGTTCCGTGCCGGATGCGATCCAAGTATACGCCGACGACCCGGCCGCGGCCGCCGCGAGGCGCCGGCGCGTCCTGGGAGCGCCCGACCGGCATGCGGGCCTCGACCCCGGCGTAATAGACTGCCGCGGGGCCCGGTGACCGCGGAGAGCAGGTGAGGCGCTTCGACCTGGTGGCGTTCGACGTGGATGGGACCCTCGTGGAGCATCCGGAGGGGAAGACCGTCTGGCAGGTGCTCAACGAGGCGCTCACCGGGAGCGGGGACCGGAATCGCGAGCGGCTCGAAATGTACCACGCGGGCACGCTGTCCTACGCCGACTGGGTGTCGCTCGACATCGGCTCCTGGCGCGACGTGGGGGCGACGCGGGACGGCCTGATCACCGCCTTCGGCCCGCTTCGGCTCGTGGACGGCGCGAGGGAAACGATGGGCGCGCTGAAGCGCGAGGGCGCCCGGCTCGCGGTGATCTCCGGCACCCTCGACCTGCTGCTCGACACGCTGTTTCCCGATCACCCGTTCGACGACGTCTACACGAACCGGCTCGCCTTCGACGAGGCGGGCCGCATCGCGTCCTGGTGGGCGACGCCGTTCGACATGGACGGGAAGGCCGAGGCGCTCCGTGTGATCGCGTCTCGCGAGGGGCTGCCCCTGTCCCGCTGCGCGTTCGTCGGCGACCACTCGAACGACCTGTCGGCCGCTCGGATCGCGGGGTTCACGGTGGCGTTCAACCCGAAGTGCCGCGAGATCGAGGAGATCGCCGGCGCGGTGGTTCGATCGCCGGACCTTCGCGACGTCCTGCCCCATCTGATCGCGGCGGGTTGAGACGCGGGCGGTCCCGATAACGGTTCGCGTGCCGCGCTCGCTCCCCTCGTCATTACCCTCGTGTCGCCGGGGGTGTCACATTTTGGCCGTCGGCGCGGGCGGCCGTTTCGGAACCTCAGGACCTACCCTCCTGCGGGGCTTTGGTGGCCCCTCCCGCTCGGTCGTCCGCGGTCGCGAGGCTGGAGCCGAGAACGAATGCGTCCTTCAAGCATGGCACATGCGTTGCTCCTCCCTGCCCTCGCGACCGACGACGCGCGAGCAACCGCATCGCCGCGCCGGTCGAGGAGGACGCGATGCTGTCGAGATCGGCTCGAGTGGGATGGCTCGAATCGGCGGGGATCCTCGTGGCACTCACGCTCGGCTGCCTTCTCCCCGCGGTCGCATCCGGCGACCGCCTTCTCGTGAACGTGCCCGAGCCGTTCGAGCTCGACGGCCGGATGTTCCCCGCCGGGGTCGTCTCGCTGCGGCACATCGGCGATTACAACCCCACGACCGCGATCGACCGCATCACCGTGGGCGTCGAGGACCTCGGCATGCACATGGCCCAGCGAGTACCGAGGGAGGCGGGGTTCATGGCGGGCTCGGCGGTCTTCGAGCGCAGCCCCAAGGGGCATCTGCTCCTCGTCGGCTACACGACGAGCCGGGACCCCTCGGAGGTCTTCCTCTACCGACACCGGGAACGCGGCGAGACGTTCCGCCTCGCGCTCGCGAGCCGCTGAGCCATCCCACGTCCACCGCGGGTGGAGCGGGCTCGCGCTATTCTGCATACTCCTGGCGTCCCGGCGGGGCTTCCCGCCACGGGGGGAACGGGGTGTTTCTCACGGACGTCCACGCGCACCTCTGTGACGCGGCGTTCGACACGGACCTCGACGCGGTGCTCGAGAGGGCCCATGCGGCCGGGGTCGCCGCGGTGGTCGCCGTCGGCGAGACCCTCGCCGATGCCCGCAAGAACCTCGAGCTGGCCGCGAGGTACTCCGGCACGGTGCTTCCCGCGGCGGGGCTCTACCCCGTCCACCTGGACCGCCCGCAAGCGGACGCGCTCGAGGCGCTCGTGCGCGAAAGGCGGCGGGACCTCGCGGCGATCGGCGAGGTGGGGCTCGACCACTGGAAGGTCCAGGACGGGGCGGCCCGCGAGGTCCAGCGGGAGATCTTCCTGCGCTTCGTCGCCCTCTCGATCGAGCTCGACCTGCCCCTGAACGTCCACTCGCGCTCGGCGTCGCGAGACGCGGTGGCGCTCCTGCTCGCCCGCGGGGCGCGCCGCGTCGTTCTCCACGCGTTCGATGGCAAGGTCAGGACGGCCCTACCCGCGGTGGAGGCCGGTTACTACTTTTCGATCCCCCCGTCGATCGTCCGGTCTCCCCAGAAACAGAAGCTCGCGAAACACCTTCCCCTGTCCTGCCTCCTGCTCGAGACCGACAGTCCCGTGCTGGGGCCCGCGGCGGGGGAGCGAAACGAGCCGGCGAACCTCGCGGTCGCCCTGGCGGCCGTGGCCGGGATCAAGGACGTTTCCGTGGAGGAGGTCGCCGAGTCGGTGACCGAGAACGCCCGCCGTCTTTTCGGGATCACCCGCCCGTGACGGGTCGGGATCGCCCCCCCCTCAGCGTAGGATGCGCGACGCCCTGAGGAGGGCGCAGATCGACTTGGCGTCCTGGATCTCGCCGGTTTCGGCCCACGAGACCGCGCGTTCGAGGGGGACGCGCTCGACCGTGAGCACCTCGTCGTTCTGGAGGTCCTGTCTCGTGGGGGCCAGGCCGCGGGCGACGTAGAGCCAGATCCTCTCGTCGGTGAAGCCGGGCGTCGTCCAGATCCAGCCGAGAGGAAGGAGCTCGCCCGGCCGGTAGCCCGTCTCCTCCTCGACCTCGCGGCGCGCGCACGTCTCGGGAGCTTCGCCGGGATCGAGCTTGCCCGCGGGAACCTCCAGGAGGTAGCCGCCGGTCGCGTGCCGGTACTGGCGGATCAGGAGGGCGTTCCCGGCGTCGTCCACCGGGACCACGGCCGCGGCCCCGGGATGCCGGATCAGCTCCAGCTCGCAGACGTTGCCGTTGGGCAGGCGGATCCGCTCGACCGAGAGATCGACCACGCGCCCCTTGAACACGCCGCGTTTTTCGAGGACCTCGGTCTCGTCCATGCTCGCTCCCCCGGGCTCGGCCCGGCACGAGGCTTCATTATGCAGCCGCGCCTTGCGGGGTGGTGATCCGGGCGGTGCCCCGGCGATAATGGACCTCCGGGTTCCCGAAGGACGTCCGATTGGAAGACGAACCGATCTACCTCGATTTCAATGCCACGACCCCGGTGGCGGAGGAAGTCCTCGATGCGGTCCGAGCCGCGTTGCGGGACGCCTGGGGAAACCCGTCGTCGGCCCACCGTTACGGGACGCGAGCGAGGGAGGCGGTCGAAGAGGCCCGGGATCGGGTCGCATCGCTCCTCGGCGCCCGCCCGGACGAGATCGTGTTCACCAGCGGAGGCACCGAGTCCGACAACGCGGCGGTGATCGGCGTCGCGGAAGCGCTCGAGCGGCGCGGACGGCACCTCGTGATCTCCGCGATCGAGCATCCGGCCGTCGAGGAAGCTGCCAGGTACCTCGAGGGGCGCGGCTGGTCGGTGAGCCGTGTCCGAGTTGATTCCGACGGGCGAGTCGCCCCGGCGGAGATCGAGGCGGCGCTTCGTCCCGAAACGGTCCTGGTTTCGCTGATGCACGCGAACAACGAGACCGGGGTCGTGCAGCCGGTCCGGGAAGCCGCCGCGGTCGCCCGGGCGCGCGGCATCCCGGTGCACACGGACGCGGCGCAATCCGTCGGGAAGATCCCCGTGAGAACCGACGACCTGGGGGTCGATCTGCTGACCGTGGCCGGGCACAAGCTCTACGCCCCGAAGGGAATCGGCGCGCTCTACCTCCGCCGGGGAACGCCCTTCGCCGGGTTCCTGAGGGGCGCCGGCCACGAGGCGGGCCGCCGCGCCGGCACGGAGAACATCCCCGGGATCGTCGGACTCGGTGCCGCCTGTGCTCTCGCCTCCCGGGAGATCGGAGAACGCGCCGCGCGCCTCGCAACGACGCGCGACCGGCTCCAGGCCGCGCTGCGGGCCCGTTTCCCGAGCCTCGTGGTGCACGGCGCGCACGCCGACCGGCTCCCCAACACCCTGTCCGCCGCGATTCCCGGGGTGGACGCGAACACGCTCCTCGCCGGGCTCGAAGGGGTTGCGGCTTCGGCGGGCGCGGCCTGCCATTCGGGCGGCACGGAGCCGTCGCGAGTCCTCCTCGCCATGGGTGTCGATCCCGACGTGGCGCGCTGCACCCTGCGTCTCACCACGGGGCGCACGACCACCCTCGAGCAGGTGGATCTGGCCGCGGAGCGGATCGCCTCGGCGGCGGCATCGATCGGGTAGGTTCGGGGTCAGGGACGCGAAGGGCGGGGACGTCGCCCCGCCCTCTCCGGCGTCGTACGCTCACGAGCGGCTGCCGGGTTACTCCGTCTTCAGGATGCAGTCCACCGGGCAGACAGGGATGCACTTGCTGTCCCCATCTTCCTTGCACTCGGTGCACTTCGAGGCGTCGATCACGTACCGGTCGTCTCCCTCGGTGATCGCCTCGCGCGGGCACTCCGGCTCACAAGCGCCGCAGTTGATGCACTCTTCGGTGATCATCATGGCCATGGAACGTCTCTCCTCTCGGCCGGCATCCGGTGCGGGCCGCCTCCCCTGCCGGCTGTCCGGGAAGCGGGCGACCAACATACCGCACCGAGGAAACCGCCGAGGTCATCGCGGCGACCTAAGTCAAGTGTTTCGAATAGCTTAACTGGACAACAATTGTCCTCAATCGTGGCGATTGCGAGAGGCTGACGGCGCCGGTACAGTACGCGGGCGGCGCTCAGCACGTTCGGTGACGAGGGGATTCCCAGCATGAGCCGGCAGGTGTTCCACGACGGCCAGGGGGCCTTGAGGATCCGGTTCTCCTTCGATCGCCGGCTCGTGGACCTGGTGAAGACGCTTCCTAACCGGCGCTGGAACGCCGTCGAGAAGTACTGGTGGGTTCCCGAGGGGGATGTGGTCCCGCTCGTGGACCTCCTAGGCCCCGAGGGATTCGACCTCGACGAAGCCACCCGTTCCCTCTACCTGGGGCAAGGCGGGACGCGTGCGATCGAGTCGCCTGCGCGGTCCGCGGCCGGGCCGGCGCCGCCGGGGCTTTTCGAGGCGGCGGCCGACGGCGGGGATCCCCTGCCTGCGGCCGGTCCGTCTCGCGGCGCGGCCGACGACTACACCGTGTCGCGGCTCAACCTCGAGGCGAAGCGCGCCCTGGCCGCCGTCTTCCCCGCTCCGGTCTGGCTCGTGGGCGAAATCAGCGGATTCAACAAGAGCGCGCACCGCCGCATCGTCGGGTTCCACCTGGTCGAGCGTGACCCCGCGGGCCGCTCGGTCGCGGAGGTGAACTCGGTCCTCTTCGACGAGGCCCGCCAGGAGATCGAGGCGAGGCTCGCCGCCGCGGGAGGACCGTTCCGGCTCGAGGACGAGGTGACGGTCCGCGTCCGCGGGAGCGTCGAGCTGTACGAGCCCTGGGGGCAATTCCGCTTCCGGGTGGTGGAGATCGACATCGGATACACCCTCGGCGAGGCGGCGCGCCGGCGCGAGGAGATCGTGCGCCGGCTGACCGCGCTGGGGGTCCTGGGGCTCAACACGTCGCTCCCGTTCCCCGTCCTCCCGCTGCGCGTGGGGCTCGTCACGAGCCTCGGCTCCGACGCGTTCAACGACGTGGTCCGCACGCTCCAGGAGTCGGGGTTCGCGTTCCGTGTGACGGTGCACGGCGCTCGGGTCCAGGGACGCTCCACCGAGCCGTCGGTCCTGAACGCGCTGGACTGGTTCCGCCGGCGATTGGCCGAGTTCGACGTCGTGATGATCTGTCGGGGCGGCGGCTCCCGCACCGATCTCGCGTGGTTCGACTCCGAGCCGCTGGGCCGGGCGGTGGCGGCGTTCCCGCTCCCGGTCCTGATCGGGATCGGGCACGAGCAGGACCAGTCGGTGCTGGACTTCGTGGGTTGGCGCTCGAAGACGCCGACGGCGGCCGCGGCACGCCTGGTGGACCGGGTCCGCGAGACCGAGGAGAGGATCGAGGCCGCCGCCCGCGCGATCCTCGGGGGTGCGGCCGACGTCACGCGCGAGGAGGCCCAGGCGCTCGCCGACCGGACGCGGCGCCTGGCCCACGCGGCGCGCGGCCTCCTGGAGCGGGAGGCGACCGAGCTGGCCCACGTGAGGATGCGCGCGGTCCGCGCCACGAGGTCCCTCCTCGCGGCGGCGTTGGGCGATGTCGCGCGCCGCGCCGCCGCGCTCCCCCGAGCCGCGCTGCTCCTGCTCGAGCGCCGGCGCATGATGCTCGCGCAGTCCGGGAGGCAGGTGGTTCAAGGCGCGCGGAGGGACCTGGCCGCGGCCGCGAGGACGGTCACGGAACTCGCCGCCGCGCTCGGCCCGCGAGGGCTGCGGCGGCTCGGGCTCGAGGCGGAGCGAACCGACGGCCGCGCGCGTCGGCTGCACCTCGTGGATCCGCGGCGGGTGGTGGAGCGCGGATACGCGATCCTCAGGGTCGCGGCAGGGGGGGTGCTCACGGAGGCCGCGGCCGCTCCGGCGGGGACCTCGGTCCTCGCGGAGCTCAAGCGGGGACGGCTCACGCTGCGCTCCCTCGGGAGCGAGGCGGAGGAAGGCGGGGGGTAGGCGAATGGCGAAGTCCACGAAGGCGGCGAAGGAGCTCTCCTACGGCGAGGCGGCGGCCCGCCTCGAGGAGATCCTCGGGAAGATCGAGGAGGGGCAGGTGGACATCGACGAGCTCTCGGGCCTGGTCAAGGAGGCCGCGGAGCTCGCGACGCTCTGCCGCGAGAAGATCCACGCCGCCGAGGTGCAGGTCCGCACCATCACGGAGCAGCTCGAACGCGAGACGCCCGCCGAGGCGGCGGCGGAGGGCGGCGAGGAGCCGCCTTTCTAGATGGCCGGCGGCGAGATGTTCCGCGGGCGCCTCGTGATGGCGCCGATGGCGCGTGGGACCGATCTCCCGTTTCGCCGGCTCGCGGCGGAATGGGGCGCCGAGGTGGTCCTCGGCGAGATGGCGTACGCGCACAAGGTCGCGAAGCGGGAGCGGAGCGAGTTGGCGCTTCTGAGGCGCCATCCCTCGGAGCGGAATTTCGGGGCTCAGGTCGCGGGGAAGCACCCGGAGGCGGTGGCCGAGGCCGCGCGGATCGCGGCGGATCTCGGCGCGGACTTCGTGGACCTGAACCTCGGCTGCCCGACCGACGAGGTCACGAGGCGCGGGTTCGGCGCGGCCCTCCTCGAGAGACCCTCGAGGGTCGCGGCGCTCGTCGCCGCGATGAAGGCCGCGGTGCCGGTTCCGGTCACGGTGAAGATGCGGCTCGGCTGGTCCGAGGACCGGCCGACGGCGCTCAAGATCGCGCTCGCGGCGCAGGACGCGGGGGCGGACGCGGTGACGCTGCACCCGAGGAGCCGGGCACAGCGATACCGCCGCGCGGCGGATTGGAACGTCGTCCGCGAGCTGGCGGAGCGCCTCACGGTTCCCGTGATCGGGAACGGGGACGTCATGACCTGGCGCGACGCCGCGCGGCGGATGGAGGAGAGCGGCTGCGCCTCGGTGATGGTGGGACGCTGGGCGCTGGCGAAGCCGTGGATCTTCCGGGAGTTCGCCGAGCGGCGGGACATCGTCCCGGGGCCCGACGAGCGCCTGTCGGTGGTACGGCGCTATGCCGAGCTGTGCCTCGAGCACTTCGGCTCCGACGAGCGCGGGCGGACCCGCGCCCGTCAGTTCCTGACGTTCCACCAGGACTTCTTCCGGCGCTACCGGCGCGGAGCCGGCCTCGAGGCGGTCAACTCGGACGACCCCCGGGAGTGGGGCGCGCAGCCTACCGGCGAGATCGAAGAGTGGCTCTGCCGAGCCGACCTGCCCGCCACCGAGGCGCTGTGCGATTGGCTCGTGGACGGCCTCCCCCCGGCTCCTCCGCCCCCGGCGGGACCGGACGCGCCGCGCGCGTTCAAGGCCGCGGTGCTCGGCTGATCCCCGTGCCCTCGCGCGAGCCGCGTCCGGATGAGAGAATGGGCCGCTCGATCGGAACAGGAGGTCCAGCCATGCTCTCGAGGTCGGCGGTTCTCGTGGTCCTCTCCTCCGCGCTCCTCTCCGTCGCCGCGTCGTGCGGCGGCGGTGCAGGGGCCCCGCATCTCGAGACGCGAGAGGAGCCCATCGCCGCCTCGGCGCAGCAGCCGCCCCCCGTCTCGGCCCCGGCGGCTCCATCCCACGACGCGGCAGGCCAGCTTCCTCCCGGCCACCCGCCGATCGAAGGGACGCCTCAGCCGACGGCGACCCTCGTCCCTCCGGCGCCCGGCGCCGGGACCGGCGCGACGGCTCTGGTCTGGACGGCGCCGAAGGACTGGATCGAGGAGCCGCCCTCGTCGCCGATGCGCAAGGCGCAATACCGGGTCCCCGGACCCGGCGGCGACGGCGAGTGCGTGGTCTTCTACTTCGGCCCCGGGCAGGGTGGCGACCCGCAGTCGAACGTGGAGCGCTGGGCGTCCCAGTTCAAGAAGGCCGACGGGAGCCCGGCGAAGGGCGAGGCGAAGATGTCGGCATTCGACGTCGGCAACCTCAAGGTGATCGAGGTGGAGGTCGCGGGCACCTACTCGGGCGGCATGACGATGGGGATGGGCGCCGCCGAGGAGAAGCCGGGCCACATGTTGCTCGGCGCGATCGCCGAAGGCCCCGACGCGAATTGGTTCTTCAAGCTCACCGCTCCGGAGAAGACCGCCCGCGCCCAGCGAGCGGCGTTCGAGCGGATGGTGAAGTCCCTGAGAAAGGGGGCGTGAGGGCCGCCCACTTCATTCGAGAACGTGCCTTCCTTCCCGCGCTCGGATCTCCGTCCGCCAATCCGCCCAACGCCTGCCGGTGCTCGCGCGTCTGTTAGAGTGTGGAACAGATTCTGACGGCGAGCCGCGACACCCTCGATGCCGCGGAGGTGGGCTTGACGACGGAAAGGTTGGGAGAGCTGTTCGACGCACATCACGAGCGGCTCTACCGCCTGGCCCGAAGGCTCTCCCGCGATTCCGAGGACGCGCGCGATCTCGTGCAGGAGACGTTCCTCCGCGCGGCGCGGAGCCTCTCATCCCTTCCGCGGAGCGCGGAGGGCTGCGAGGCGTGGCTCGTTCGGACGGCGGTGAATCTCTGCCGGGATCTACGCCGGCGTGCGGCCGTCCGAGCGCGGGCGCGGCTCGAGGTGGCGGTCGATGGCGACGGGACGGACCCGGAGTCCGAGAGCGCCATCCGCGTCGCCGTGCAATCGGCGCTCGCGACCCTCGCGCCTCGACGCAGGGCGGTCGTCGTCCTCCACGAGATCGAGGGGCTGGAAGTCCGGGAGGTCGCGAGGCTGCTCAGGATCGCGCCGGTCACGGTGCGATGGCATCTCCACGTGGGCCGAGCCGATCTGCGCCGGATTCTCGGCGAGGGCCTGCTATCCGGAAGGAGGAGGGACGAGCGATGACCCTCGAACGCGGACCCGACGACCCGGAGCTCCGGGCCGTCCTCCGGCGAGGCGATCCCGCCGGCGACGGCCGCGCGCTTCCGCCTCACGACGTGGCGAGGATGCGCCGGACGGTCCTCACGGCCGCGGAGGGGCGGCAGGCGCGGGTCCCCTGGCTCGCGTGGGCCGCCGCCGCCGTCGCGGTCGCGGTGGTCATGCTCGCCGGCCGCGAGATGCTCCGCGGTCCGGCGGACGTCACCGGACACGGGACGGCACCCCCGACCGTCGCGAAGACCCTGGAGGCGCCGCCGGCCGCGTCCCCGGTGAAGCCCCGTGAGGTCCCGGACGTCGTCGCGGTGCGGCCCGCCCGTCCCGCGGCGCGACGGCGGGCGGGCACCGCGGCGCGGCTTCCGTCCGGCGGCGAAGCACAGCGCGCTCCGCTCCTCGTCCAGTTCACGACGCCCAACGGCACGCGGGTCATCTGGAAGCTCGACCCGGAGTTCAAGCTTTGATCCGAGGCCGGCACCGCGCCTCGAGAAGGAGAAAGACCATGTCGCGCGTGGCTCCGCGAATCGCATCGATCCTCCTGCTCTGCCCGCTTCTCGCCGTCGCGGCGGTGGCGGAACAGGAGAACACGCCCAGCTCGCAGGACGTCTCCGCCAACACCGTCGCCCGCATGCACCGGTTCCAGTACCTCGCTCCTCGCGACGCCTGGACCATCGCGCAGAACCAGTGTCAGGTCATGCGAAACGGCCGGAGCTGCCTGGGCTCGATGTACGAGGACAAGCTCTACATCCAGATCCAGGCCGACGAGAAGACCCACGCCGCGATCGCGGCGGCTCTCAAGGAGATGGACGCGCCTCCGCCGACGCAGACCTTTGAGCTCCTGCTCCTCGAGGCGGCGAAGGAAGGGCCGAGCGACGACGTCCTGCCGGAAGGCGCCCGGAAGGCTCTCGAGGGTCTCAAGGGGTTCCTACCCTACCGGAGCTTCCGCCTGATCGACACCGGGTGGTTCCGCACGTCGTCCAGGGCGGAGATCGCGCTCGGCGGCTCGACGGGTTATGCGGCGGAGCTCAGGTTCAGGGGCGACCCGGCGTCCGGCGCCCCGCTCGTCGTCGAGCGGTTCGAGCTGGTGAAGACCACGCTCGCCCCGGAGGGCGCCGAAGGCAAGCCGCAATCCAAGATGATCCTCTCCACGTCGCTCACCGTGAGCGTGGGCGAAACCGTGGTCCTCGGGACCTCGAAGCTCGACGGCGGCGACAAGGCGCTGGTGGTGCTGCTCACCGCGGTGAAGTGAGGGCACGAAGCGGCGTCGTATAGAATCCTCCCATGCGACGCTCGCGTGCCCTGATCCTGATCGGCGCCGCCGTGCTCGTGCTCGCCGGCGCGGCATCGGGGCCCGGGGCTCCGATGCGCCCCGGGAGCCTCGGCGGCGGCGTCACGCTCCTGCCCAACGGATGGAAGATCTCCCCCGCCGGGCGCCATCTCCCGATCGGCGACCTCCCGCTCAACATGCTGGAGTCGCCGGACGGCGATTTCCTGGTCGTGACCAACAACGGCTACACGAAGCCTTCGCTCACGCTGGTGGACTTGAAGCGCGGCTTCGTGCGGCAGAAACTCCCGCTGGACCACGCCTGGCTCGGCCTCGCCTGGCACCCGGACGGGAAGCGGCTCTACTCGTCCTCCGGCGGCCACGACGCGATCCTCGAGATCCTGTACTCGCCGGGAAAGCTAAAGCAGGGAGCGACCTTCGCGATCGGGCGGGACCTCGCGAAGCCGGGAACGGCCTCGAGCCGTCCCGCCGCGGGGGCAGCCAGCTTCCTGGGCGGCGTCGCGGTCTCGCCGGACGGGACACGCGCGTACGCGGTGGACGTGCTGGGCTCGTCCATCGCGCTCCTCAATCTCGAGACGGGGCGCGTGAGCGCCAACGCGAGCCTCCCCGCCGAGCCCTACACGTGCCTGGTGTCCCCCGACGGAGGCACGGTCTACGTGTCGGTCTGGGGAGGGGCGAAGGTGCTCTCGCTCGACGCGACGACCCTCGCCACCCGGGGAGCGTTCCCGGTCGGCGAACATCCGAACGCGATGGTCCTCTCGAAGGACGCCAAGCGTCTCTTCGTCGCGTGCGCGAACACCAACTCGGTCTGGGTCGTCGATCTCGCGGCCGGGAAGGCCGTCGAGCAGATCGCCATCGCGCTTTACCCGGAGGCGCCGCCGGGCTCGACACCGAATGCCCTGGGCCTGTCGCCGGACGGGAGGCGCCTCCTGGTGGCGAACGCCGACAACAACACGGTGGCCGTGGTGGACGTCGGCGCGGCCGGCGGCGCGAGGGTCGAGGGGTTCATCCCCACCGGGTGGTATCCGACCGCCGCGAGCTTCAGCCGCGACGGCTCCAGGATCTTCGTCCTGAGCGGAAAGGGCCTGACGTCCGCGCCGAACCCGCGCTCGGGACATCCGGGCATACCGGGCGCGGACGGACAGTACATCGCCGCCATGCTCCAGGGGACGCTGTCGACCCTGCCCGTGCCCGATGCCGCAGTTCTGAAGAGGATGACGGACACCGTCTACTCCCTGACGCCGTACAGCGACGCGACCCGGCTCGCTCCCGCCGGCGCTCCCGCGGCTTCGCCGGTTCCCGGGAAGGTCGGCGAACCGTCACCGATCAAGCACGTGTTCTACGTCATCCGCGAGAACCGCACGTATGACCAGATCCTCGGCGACCTCGGACTCGGCAATGGCGATCCCACGCTCTGCCTCTTCGGCGATGACGTGACGCCGAACGCGCACGCGCTGGCCCGGGAGTTCGTGACCCTCGACGGCTTCTACGTGGACGCCGAGGTCAGCTACGACGGCCACGCGTTCTCGACGGGCGCCTACGCGACGGACTTCATCGAGAAACTGTGGCCGACGTACTACGGCCGCCGCGGCGGCCGTTTCCTCAGCATGGGCAGCGGCGCGGGCCGGAACCCTTACGGCAACGTCACCGCGCCCCAGAACGGATACATCTGGGACGCCTGCCGGAGGGCGGGGGTCTCCGTCCGGTCGTACGGCGAGTTCACCAAGCGGGGGCCCGATCCCGAAGAGGAGCACGACTCCGGCCAAGGTGAGGTCGTCGCCACGGTGCCCGGCCTCGCCGGCCGGGTCCACCCCGGCTATCCCCCCTACGACCTCACGATCCCCGACGGCAAGCGGGTCGACGTGTGGCTCCGGGAGTTCCGGGAGTTCGAGAAGAACGGCAGGCTCCCCTCGCTGAGCATCCTCCGGCTCGGCAACGACCACACCGCGGGGACCTCCCCGGGATATCCGACGCCGCGAGCGATGGTCGCCGAGAACGACGTCGCGCTGGGCCGCGTGGTCGAGGCGATCTCGAACAGCCGATACTGGAAGGAGTCCGCGATCTTCGTGCTCGAGGACGACGCCCAGGACGGTCCCGACCACGTCGACGCCCATCGGTCTCCCGCGTTCGTCGTCAGCCCCTACTCGCGGCGCGGGGCGGTGGACAGCACCCTCTACACCACGTCGGGCATGCTGCGCACCATGGAGCTCATCCTGGGGCTCCCGCCGATGAGCCAGTACGACGCGGCCGCGGCGCCGATGTACGGTGCGTTCCAGCCGGTCCCGTCGCCGGCGCCGTTCGAAGCCCGGCCGGCACGGATCGATCTCGCGGAGCGGAACGATCTCCGGTCGTGGGGCGCTTCGGCTTCCTCGCGCATGAACCTCGCGGAGGCCGACCTCGCCCCCGAGCAGGAGCTGAACGAGATCCTCTGGAAGTCGGTGAGGGGCGCCGCGTCGCCGATGCCGCCGCCGGTTCGCGCCGCCTTCATCCGGCCGAAGATGGAGCCGGAGGATCCCGACTGACCCGGGCTTCCCCGCGCGTCGTTCCCGCGAAGACGGGAGGGGGGCTTGCCTTGAGCCCGTATCCGCTCGGACTCCTCCGGATCGCGACCCGCCCCTTCGAGTCGCTGGAGCCGTTCCGCGCCCGGCGGTCCCTCGCCCTGGTCGATGACCTGCTCCGCGTGGAGGAAGCGCTCGCCGCTCGCGCCAAGGCGCTCGAGGACGCGCTGTACCGGGCCGCGGGGGAACACGATGCCGCTCCCGACCCCGTGCGGGCCCGCCGCCGCATGGCGGTGCTGGGAGTTCGACGTGACCTCCACAACGGTCGCCGGCCGTGCGACGCGGAGATCGAGGCGGCGCGTCGCGTCCTCCCGCCGGATGTCGTTGCCGATCTCAAGGCGCACGCCGCCGAACTGAGCCGGCGTGACGCTCTCGAGGGCGAGTGCCGCGAGGCCTGGGGCCAGGACCTCCTCCGGGCGCGCTCCGCGGTGGTGGACGCCGTCGCCGACCCCTTGATCGAGGAGGGCGTCTGGCTCGCGAGCCGCTCCCTCCTCGACGGGGTGCGGCGACTCCGCGGGCGCGATCCGGCGGCGTGGGGGCACAAGGAGCGACATCTGGCCGGCAAGGCGGTGGCTTATCTGGCGCGCTTCTGCACGAAGACGAGCCCGAACGGCCTCTTCTGCGCGACGGCCCTCGCGGAGATCGGCGAAGGCCCGCTGACCGTCCTCGGCCGCCCCGACATCGCCGGCGTGGACGTGCTGCTGAACGTCGCGGAGGCCCGCAAGGTCGCGGCATGTCTCGCGATCGATCCCGCGGTCGATCGCGCGATTGAGCCCCGTCCGAACCCGACACTGAGGGAGGTGGAGGGAGGCTTCACGTACTGGAAGCCGGCGTCGATGCGCGATCCCGAGGACGACGAGGTGCGGGCCCGCGTGAAGAGCCAGGACGTCGTGCGGGCGTTCCTCGAGGAGGCGGCGCGAGGCGGACGGAACGTGCCGGGACTGCTCGACGCGGTGGCGCGGCGCTCCGGGCTCGAGCTTCAGGACCTCGAGCCCTTCTACCGCCAGCTCGTCGAGCGCGGCCTCCTCATCGCCGAGGTCGAGCTTCCCTACAACGCACCGCGGCCCCTCAGGGAGCTGGCCGCGGCGTGCCGGAGCCGGGAGTGCGAGCCTCCCTGGCTCCCGGTCGTCGAGGAGATCGAGGAAGCCGTGGATTCCCTCGCGCGTCTCGCCGGACCGGCACGTGCCGGTGCGGCGGAGGGCATCGCGCGGAACATGGAGTCGCTCCCGCACGTCCGGCCGCTCAAGCTCGACGAGCTGCTCCGTCTCGACGCCGCGTCGGCGCTCGACGTCCGGCTGCCGGGCTCGATGATCGAGGAGGTCCGCGCGGGTCTCGCGCCGTACGTCCGGCTGTTCACCGCGATCTACCCGGAGAGGATCTACCGCTCGTCCCTCGCCGCCCGATTCCTCGAGACCTTTCCGGCGGACACCGACGTCAACCTGCTCGAGGTGTACCACGGGATCTTCGAGGCCGAGGACAAGCACCGTCCGGCGGCGTTTCCCGATCCGAGTCGGGTCGCGAAGCGGGCGAGCGGGACCGGGGAGGCCTCGGACGCGCTGCGGCGCGCTCGGGAGTGGTTCGCCGGTCGGGCGCGGGTGACGAGCCCCGGCGGCGAGGTCGAGATCACGGATGGCGATCTCGCCGCTTTGGTCGGGGATTTCCCCGAGCCGCCCTGGTCGTGCGGCGTGCTGTTCCACGTCGCGGCGCGGGACGTCGATCACGTCGCACGCGGCGATTACCGCCTCGTGCTGAGCGCGCTGTTCCAGGGGACCGGACTCGCCCTCGCTCGCTTCGCCCGGCTGCTGGGAGGCGGGAGACCTTCCGGCCGGAACCTCGTGGTGGAGGAGCTGAGGCGCGGCTGGGCCTACCTCGACCGGCCCGGCGCCGTGCTGGCGGAGCTGACGTACAACCACAGCTACCGCACCGCCAACGCGGGCCTCAGGCCGTCGATCTTCAGGCACGAGATCGAGCTACCGGGAGAGAAGGCGTCGGCCGGAGCGGAGGTCATTCCGATGCGCGAGCTGCTCGTGCGCTGGGACGGCGAGAGAGAGCGCTTCGTGCTGCGCTGGCCGCGCACCGGGGACGAGGTGATTCCCGTGATCAACAGCGGCGTCAACCCCGTCGGGGTCATCTCGTTCCTCATCCACGTCGGCCAGCAGGGGCTCCAGCCCCTCGGCTACTTTCCGGGGTTCGACGCCGAGGGCGTCACCCGGTGGCCGCGGTTCGTATCGGGCCGGATGGTCCTCTTCCGCGAGCGCTGGTCGTTTCGCGCCGGCGAGTGGCCCGCGCCGGCCCGAGGCTCCCGCGCGGCCGACGAGGCGGGTTACTTCATGGAGATCTCCCGCTGGCGTCGTCGCCACGGGATCCCCCGGCACGTGTTCGTTCACAGCTCGTCGAACCCCAAGCCCAGGTACCTCGATCTCGAGTCCCCCGTGTTCGTGGAGATCCTGGAGCGCAGGGCGGCCGGCGCGGGACCCGAGGCGCCATCCGACCTCCACGTGACCGAGATGCTGCCGGATCCGGACGGACTCTGGATCGCCGACGAGACCGGCCGCTACGCGACGGAGTTCCTCGTCCATCTTCAGGGCGCCGACCTCGCGTCGCCTTCTCGGGCGCATCGGGACACCGGGAAGGTGTGGTAGGTTCTTGATCGGAGCTCGCTTCGAGATCGCGGGACCGACGGGGGCGAAGGAGGCACCCATGGCCGACCGAGTCAAGAAGATCCGTTACGTCTACGTGACCCTCAAGAACCGCCCGGGACAGGGAGTGAAGATCCTCGGCGAGCTGAAGCAGGCCGGCGTGAATCTGCTCGCCTGCACCGGATTCCCTTCCGCCGCGGGCAAGGCCCAGCTCGACATCGCCATCGAGAATCCGGCCGTCGCCCGCAGGCTCGCCAGGAAGCACGGCTGGCCGCTGAGCCAGGTCAAGACGGCGTTCTTGATCCAGGGCGACGACGAGCCCGGCGCGGTTCACCGCCACGTTCAGAAGCTGGCCGCGGGAAGGATCAACGTGACGGCGGCCGACGCGGTGTCCGCCGGCCAGGGACGCTACGGCATGATCCTCTGGGTCAAGCCCAAGGACTACAAACGCGCCGCGAAGCTGCTCGGCGCCAAGTAGCCCCCCGGCGCCGGACGGGTTGGGCGTCGCCGAGTGCACGATCGAGATCGAGCGGACGACTCCGCCGACCTGGGCCCGGGCTAACGCGTCTGCCTCGAGAACTCCGCGACCGCTCGCGACAGGTCCTCGGCCTCGCGGATGGACGGCGGCGAGGTCAGGCGCTTCTTGAGCGCGGCCAGCTCCCGCTCGATTCGCCCCACGTCGGCCAGCGTGGCCTCGACGTCGCCCGTCGTGTCCACGCCGCCGATCGCCGCGGCCCGGTGGGCCTGGGCGAATTGCGTCCTGGCGCGCTCGAACCGCTGCCGGAGTTCGGAGACCTCCCGGTCCTCGACCGAGACGCCGCCGGAAGGCACCAGCGTGATGCTCCCCGTGGTGGCGTAGTTGTACGCGACGAGCGCCCCGGCCGCGAGGACGACGACGATCAAGAGCCTCTTCAACACCGTGCAACCTCCAGGGAACGCGATGCGCCGCTGCACCGAGCGTCCCGCGACGGATGGCCCGCCTCGACCCTCGTCCGGGCTCCACTACCCAACATGGTCCCTGGAGGACCGCGGTCAAGGGGGAGCCGCGGGGCGGCCGATCGGGCCTTGGCTGGGATCGCCTTGTCGATTCCGGGAATGGCCGTAAGATGGAGCGTCGACTGGGTTCGACGGGAGGGGATCGAAATGAGGAGAATGCTCGCTGCTTGCGTCATCGTCGTCGCCGTCTTCGCCGCGATCGCCGGGTCCTGGGCGCTGCTCGCCGTGTCCTCGACTCCGGCGGAGGCCAAGTGCGGGATCTGCCCGTACTACTGCATCGGGGTGACCTGCGACAACGGAAGGACCTACTGCAACTCGTGCCTTGCCGCCTGCGCAGGGGCCCACAACTGCGTCGTGACCGGCTTCTGATGATCGCGCCGCGGCGCGGGTCCGGCGAGGCGAGCGTCTTTCCATCCTGAGCCTCCCGCGCCGCGGCAGTTGGTTCGTCCTCTCGGCGGCACGCCGCTCGTCCTCCCGCCCAGCCGGCTTCGAGTTCTCACCGCAGCCGGAATTCGTTCATAGCTTTCATGAATTTACCGCCATCCGTGAATTCAGCGGATGATTGATTTGATCCCAGCCGCGCGATGAAGTACAATTAGTTAAACGGGGGGCGGGGAGAGAGAGTAGGGCACGTGCCATCCATCCGGCCCGGGGCGCTCCGGGAGCAGCGAACATGACAGAGACGACTGGCAATACTCGACCGGCCACACCCGAATGGAAGCAGGCCGTGGCGGAGCACCGAAAGCCCGTTCTGCGAAGAAGCCTCGTTCAGCTCGTCGACAGCTTGCTCCCCTACCTGGCCCTCTGGGGCCTGATGATCTGGTCGTTGCACGTCTCCTACTGGATCACGCTGGCGCTCGCGGTCGCCGCCGCCGGCTTCCTGGTCCGGGTCTTCATCATCTTCCACGACTGCGGGCACGGCTCGTTCTTCAAATCGCGCCGTGCGAATCGGTTCATGGAGTTCGTCACCGGGGTGCTGACGTTCACGCCGTACGGCCAATGGCGGCAGAAGCACGCGCTGCACCACGCGACGTCGGGCGACCTCGACCGCCGTGGCCCTGGCGAGATCTGGACCCTGACCGTGCGGGAGTACCTCGAGGCGTCACGCTGGAAGCGCCTGTCCTACCGCCTCGCCCGCAACCCGTTCGTGCTCTTCGTGCTCGCGCCGTCGTGGGTCTTCCTGATCGAGAACAGGCTCCCGTCCCCCTCGGTCGGCCGACGAGAGCACCGGGGCGTGTACTGGACGAACGCGGCGCTCCTCTTGATCGCGGTCCTGATGAGCCTGGGCATCGGCGTCAAGGCCTACCTCCTCATTCAGCTTCCCGTGCTGATCATCGCCGCGACCGCGGGAGTGTGGCTGTTTTACGTGCAGCACCAGTTCGAGGACGTGCAGTGGAAAAGGCGGGAGGATTGGGACTACGTGGAAGCCGCTCTCCACGGCAGCTCGTTCTACAAGCTGCCGAAGGTCCTGCAGTGGTTCAGCGGGAACATCGGGTTCCACCACATCCACCACCTGAGCCCCGCCATCCCCAACTACAACCTGGAGAGATGCCATCGACAGAGCCCGATATTCCAGGAGGTCAAGTCGGTCACGCTGTGGTCCAGCTTCAAGTCGTTCTCGTTCCGACTCTGGGACGAGCGGCGGCAGAAGCTCGTCGGATTCGGACGGCTCAGGGCGATCCGCCGGGAGATGACGCTGCCCGGCCGCGGCCGGTGACGACGCCACGAGCCCGGCTGCCGCGGCCCGCGACATCCCGTCAGGCCCGCTCGCGCTCCTCGCCGAAATGCAGCGGATCCCTCAGGTTCTGCAGCGCCCGGTAGTAGTACAGCTTCGTCGGCCGCCTCGAACCGAACGTCTGCCGCCGGAGGAGCCGCACCTCTTCCTCCGTGACGTCGCCCGAGAGCCGCCGGTCTTCGAGGAATTCCGCCAGGCCCCGCTCCTCCTCGACCGGCTTGCCCTCGACGTAGGTGAACGTGTGCTCGGGCTCCGCGACGAGCTTACGGTCGAGCTTCATGTCGAGCCTGAGGCTGTCCAGGTCCACGTCCCAGGACTCCACTAAGGGCTCGAGGAATCCGACACAGGTCTCGCTCGAGACCTGGGATACGTCCGTGTCCAGGAACTCGAGCACGATGACGCGCATCTCCTCGTGGCTCCGGCCTCCCACGCTCGCGGCCAGTCGAAGCCAGTCCTCGCTGTCCAGCTTCTGTCGGGCGACGCGCTGAACCACCTCGAGGAGCTTCTGGGTGACCAGTCGCTCGAGGGTTCCGAAGGGCCTCGCGTCGAAGACGGCACGAACGTCTTCGCGCTTCTCGGGAACGCACTTTCTGAGGACCAGCTCCCGAAACTCCTGGAAGAGAGGCTCCGGGCCCCGGCTCAGCCTGCGTTTGACCTCCTCTGCACGTTCGATCTCGACGAGTCGTCCCAGCTCTCCGGGCTCGAGACGGAGGAAGCGCTCCATCTTTCCGTAGATGTCGGTGCGATCGCGGCTGGGAGGTGCTTTTCGCCGGGTCAGCAGTTGGGAGATGTAGGAATCCGTTACCTCCACGGCCCTGGCCAGGTCCTTCTGTCCAAGACCCATCTTTGCCAGTCGTGTCTTCACCAGGGACGAAAAATTCACGACGGCTCCTCGTCGATTAACTCATTCTACTCATGTGCCGGTCTTGAATCGAACCCGACATAGCCGATATTGACAAAAACTAGTAAACTCCTTCCCCGTTCCGCCGACGATGGTTCCTGCTGACGGATGACGAGCCGCGAGAAAGGACCGACATCATGAAGCCGCCTCGACCGATCCCACGCGACACCTCCGCGACGGAGGGCCTGCTCTTGGAGCTTTCGACGGCGGTCAAGTCCGGGCGTCTCGTGAGCCTTCTGACGGGCAACCGGCTGACGAAGCACACGGTCGAGGAGCTGGAGAGGCCGGAGAGCGCGGCGAAGCTCCGCGAGATCCTGACCGACCACCTGCTCTCCACGCAGGGTCCCCTCGGCCCCGATCCCGAAAGCCCACCCTGCCGGACGCCTTCCGCGGGCGGCAAGGTGCTCATGTTCAAGGCGAGGGCGCCCCGCAGGCCCTGAGCGCGAGCCGGACGAGGTCCGGCTCCAAGAAGGAGGACGGCATGTTCGGCATGGAGTTGCCCATCGGGCTGTTGATCGCGCTGTTCGTCGTCGTCCTGCTCCTCGTGAACTCCGTCAAGATCCTCCCGGAGTACGAGCGCGGGGTGGTGTTCCGCCTCGGGCGCCTCCGGCCGATGGATTACGGGCCGGGGCTCTTCTTCCTGATCCCGATCGCCGACCGCATGATCCGGGTCTCGCTCCGGACCGTGGTCCACGACGTGCCGCCGCAGGACATCATCACGCGCGACAACGTCTCGGTGAAGGTGAACGCCGTCGTCTACTTCCGCGTGGTGAGCCCGCGGAAGGCGGTGGTGGACGTGGAGAACTACCACTACGCCACGAGCCAGCTCTCCCAGACGACGCTCCGCTCCGTGCTGGGGCAGGCGGATCTGGACGGGCTGCTGTCCGAGCGCGAGAAGCTCAACCTGCAGCTCCAAGTGATCCTGGACAAGCACACCGACCCGTGGGGGATCAAGGTCTCCGCCGTGGAGGTGAAGCACGTCGATCTGCCCGTGGAGATGCAGCGCGCCATGGCCAAGCAGGCCGAGGCCGAGCGGGAGAAGAGAGCGAAGATCATCCACGCCGAGGGGGAATTCCTGGCGGCGACCAACCTCGCGAAGGCGGCGGCGGAGGTCGGCAAGCACCCGATCGCGCTGCAGCTCAGGTATCTCCAGACGCTCACCGAGATCGCCGCGGAGAAGAACTCGACCATCGTCTTCCCGCTGCCGATCGACCTGATCAAGGGGTTCCTCGACCGGTAGCCCGTCTCCTGGGGTCCTCGCCCAGTTGACGGGCGTCAAGGTCCGGGGCCGCTGCCATGAGCCCGATCTTCCTATACTTGACGGGGAAGGGAAGGGCTCGGGCCGAGTCGGCACGCATCCATCTGCCATTCGCCGGTGCGGGCTGACCGCCCTCCTCTTCCGTGATCGGTGGGACGGAGAACGACTTCTGCCGGGGTATCGGGCGTGCTCGCGCGCGTGGATCACCGTCGGCGCATTGAAGTTCGATGAGTTTCGCAAGACTCATCCGGGAGGAACAGACCATGTCCAGTGCGACACTCAAGTGTACCGTTCTCGGGTCGGTGATCCTGGTCGCGGTGTGCGCCATCAACACCCCCCGCGCCAAGGAAGAGAAGGCGCCCGAAATCCCCGTTTGCGACAAGAAGATCGGCACGCTCGCCGTGGCCGAGCCGGAGCACAACTGGTGGCACGAGTACAACCTCGAGTCGCCCGAGGCGCTGATCAAGGTGTTCGTGTCGGAATCCAAGTGCTTCACCCTGCTCGACCGCGGCAAGGGTCTCAAGGCGGCGGAGAAGGAGCGCGCGCTCGCGTCGGGAGGAGAGCTGCGGGGGGGCTCCAACATCGGCAAGGGGCAGATGAAGGCGGCGGATTACGTGCTGGTGCCGGACCTCGTCAGCAAGAACAAGAACGCCGGCGGCAAGAAGCTGGGCGGCATCCTTGGAGGCTTCATGCACGGCGCCGCGGGGGCGGTCGCGGGCGGGATCAACATGAAGAGCAAGACCGCCGACGTCGTGTTGACGCTGACCGACGTGCGCTCGACCGAGCAGGTCGCGCTCCAGGAGGGTCACGCCAAGAAGACCGACCTCGGGTGGGGAGCCGGCGGCGCCGCGTGGATGGGCGGGTTCGCCGCGGCGGGTGCCAGCAGCTACCAGAACACCGAGATCGGTCAGGTGATCACGGCGGCGTACCTCGACGCCTACGTCAAGCTGCTCGACGAGGTCAAGAAGATCTCCCCGGACGCGAAGGCCGACAACGTCAAGCAGTCGGTGACGATGGCGAAGCCCGGCCGCATGTACGCGAAGCCCGACCTTAAGGCCGAGGTCGTGCGCGACCTCGATCCCGGCATGATGCTCTATCCCTCCGGCGAGAAGGAAGGCCTGTGGTGGAAGGTCACCGACGAGCTGGGTAACGAGGGCTGGGTTCCCTCGACCCTGTTCGGCCTGGCCAAGTAACCGGGGCGCCGCCGAGCTCCCGTGGATCGCGGGTCTCAGAGCGACGGGTAGGCCGCGTAGAGGCTGCCCGGCAGGTCGGAGAGGCGGCTCATCCCGGTCGTGGCGAGGACCGTCCCGTCCTCGGTGATCAGCGCTCCCTCGACGCCGGGCGATGCCTCGAGGAGCGCGAGGCCGCCCTCGGGACCGAGGAGGAACGCCGCGGTCGCGAAGCGCCCGGCGGCGTAAGCCGTCGCCGCGACCGCGGTCGCCGACGCGACGCCGCGCGCCGGCCACCCGGTCGTGGCGTCGAGGATGTGGTGGTAGCGGACGCCGTCCTTGACGAAGCAGCGCTCGTAGTCCCCGGACGTCGCGACCCCCGCGTCGCCGAGCGCGCGCACCGCGAACCGGCAGCGGCCGGGAGAGCGCGGGTCCGCGATCCCCACCGACCAGGGGCGGCCGTCGCCGCGCCCCCCCACCGTCGCGACGTCCCCCGCGAAGTTCACGATCGCCGACCGGACCCCCTCGGCGCGGAGGATGCCGGCGGCGCGGTCGACCGCGTACTCCTTTCCGACCCCGCCGAGGTCGATCTCCATCCCCTCGCGCCTGAGGAAGACCGTCCCCTCCCGGATCGAGACCGCGGCGGCATCGACCAGCGGAAGGAGCGCTTCGATCTCGCCCGGCTCCGGGACCCGCCCCGACCTGAAGTCCCACGCGCGGCGCAGCGCCCCGACCGTGGGATCGAATCTGCCGCCGGTGAGGGCGGCGAGATCGACCGCGGCGCGAACAAGACCCTCGGTCTCCCTATCCACCGCGACCGGCGTCCTCCCGGCGTTCCGGTTGATCTCGGACACCACGCTCGAGTCGCGGAACCGGGAGAACTTGATCTCGATCCGGCGGGCCTCGTCCTCGACGGCGCGCGCGATCCCCTCCGCGCGCGTCCGACCGCGGTCGTCCACGAACTGGACGACGGCCCCTCCTCCCATCAAGGGGAAGCGCTTCGAGTAGAGCGCGGGGCCGTCCACGGGCGTCAGTAGCGCCAGGAAAGACCGATCGTGACCGTCGTGGTCGCGAGGTCCGCGGACGAGACCGATCCGGACTCGCCGAGGTCGCCCGAGGAGCCGATCGGCACCACCCGATCGCGACCCCGCTGCGACTGGGTCGTGCCCCCGACGCTCGCCCAGAGCCCTGGGCGCACCTGGTACGACACGGTGAGCCCGCCCAGCACGTTGTCGAACGGCGAAAGCCGGTAGTCCGCGGACATGTAGGTGCGCGGGGCGCTCAGCTTGTCGGTGAAGAACGAGGCGGCGGTCTGGGTGTACAGGCGCACTTGCGGCGACACGATCCAGCGCTCGCCCACGTGCTGGTCGTAGATCGCCTCGATCGTGTGCGCCTTGATCCCCCAGTCGTCGAAGTAGTAACGGTAGGTCATCTTGAGCGCGCCGCGGACGTCGTAGTAGTGGCCGTACTTGGCCACGACGGCGCGGCGCGACCGGGAGTCGGGCCGGTGCTCGGGGAGCGTCGCGTCCCCCACCGGCACGATCTTGTAGGGATCGTCCAGGTACCCGTTGAGCCTCGTCAGCGACATCGAGAGATCGAGGAGATCCCGCTCGCCGACGATCCACGTCCAGCCCGCGGCGTAGGCGTCCGACGACTTGGCGAGGTCGAGGCGGTTCGTCACCGGCATCACGACGTCGTGGGAGAGCGACGCGCCGAAGTGCAGCGTGCCGCGCCCGTGAGCCATCGTCCAGGCGTCGGAGAACCCCGCGGACCGGGAGAGGTAGTCGTTCTCCCTGGAGTACGACAGGTCGATCGAGGGGAGGTTCGCGCCGAACTTGCGCGCGTAGGAGAGCGTCCCGGACCTGCGCGTGTCGTGGTAGGCGACCTGGGGGACGTTGCTCGTGGTGCTCGACCCCCCCGACGCCGAGCTCGTGGTGTCGCTGGTCGGGTAGCCGCCGGTCGGCGAGGCCCCCGAGATCGTGTCGTAGGCGAGCAGCAGGGAGAGCTGGCCTCCGGTGTCGCCGAAGTCCTGGTGGAGGAAGATGTCCGGATTCGAGACCTGCGTGCGTCCGCCCGACTCCTTGTAGAAGAGGTATCGGAAGTCGACGTTCGATTGCGCGTGGGCGTTCCGCGCCGCCAGGGCGCCGAGGCCCGCCGCGACCCAGGGAAGACTACGGAGGAAGGCCGGGCGCGAGGCTCGCCGCGAGACTTCAGTTGCAGCCACAGCCACCTCCCGCGGCGCCGCCGTCCCCTACCGCCCCCTCCTTGCTGGCGTACACGTGATCGTGCTGGACGCGGGTCAGGGCGTCGCCGTCGAGGCTCATGATCGGGTCGGCAAGGTACCCGCGCTGCCACGCGCGGAGTCCCCCCTTCGCATCGAGGCTCTTCGACACGAGGACGTCGGTGTCCGGGGGGAGCGTTCCGCCGTCGAGAAGCGTCCTCACCGCCGCCTCGAGCTTACGGTGCGCGCGCGCGTTCCCCCCTTCGAACCGGGCCACCACGCGCCCGTCCCTGTCCAGGAGGAGCGTCGTGGGCATCGCGACCACGCCGAACGCCTCGCCGGCGTGCTCGGTCGGGTCGCTGCCGACGGGGAAGTGCGCGGGAACGGTGTCGAGGTACGCCCGCACCGCCTCCACGTCCGATTCCAGCGTGAGCCCGACGACCTCGAGTCCCTTGTCCGCGTATCGGGACCTGAGGCCGTCGAGGAACGGGAAGCTCTTCCGGCAGGGTGCGCACCACGGCGCCCAGAAGTCGAGCACCACGATCTTGCCCTTGAAGGAAGAGAGGGAGAACGGCCGCGCGTACGCATCGTAGAGCGTCACGTCCGACGGGGCTGGGCCATCCGGCGCGGCGAGCGAGAGGGTGCAAACGAGGATGCCGAAGAGCGTCCCCGCGAAGCGAATCGTGGCCGCACGGTTTTTCATAGGATAATGCTAATGCTCTTTGTCCGTTTCGCAAGCCACCACGCCGCCCGGAGCCGGAGCGATGCGGGCATCTCGCAGCAGGCGACCCGCCAGGGACGCCCGCCGAGACCCGACCCGCGCCCTCAGTCCGCGCGGCCCTCGAGCTCCCCCCAGCGCTCGTAGGCCGCGGCGAGGCGGCTCTCGAGCGCCTCGAGGCGCTTCCGCTCTCCCGCGATCCGCTCCCCCGATTGCCGGTAGAACTCCGGCCGCGACATGGCCTGATGGAGCGCGCCGATCTCCCCCTCGAGCGCCTCGATCTCCGCGGGAAGCCCGTCGAGCGCCTTCCGCTCGGACGGCTTGAGGCGCCGCTTCCCGTCGGGGCCCGGCGGCGCGGTCGGCCGGACGCGCCCTCCGGAGCGCCTCGGCCGCTCCGGCTCCTCCGGCTTCGGCCTCTGGAGCAGCCAGTCGGTGTACCCGCCCACGTACTCCCGGACGCCGTCCTCTTCGAAGACGATCGTGCTCGTGACGACGTTGTCGAGGAACGCCCGGTCGTGGCTCACCAGGAGGACCGTCCCCTCGAACTCGACCAGCCGCTCCTCGAGAAGCTCGAGCGTCTCGGTGTCCAGGTCGTTCGTCGGCTCGTCGAGGACGATCACGTTGACCGCCCTCGCGAAGAGCTTCGCCAGCATCACGCGGTTGCGCTCGCCGCCGGAGAGGAGCCGCACGGGGGTGCGCGCGCGCTCGGGGCTGAACAGGAAATCCCGCAGGTAGCCGACGATGTGGCGGGAGGTCCCGCCCACCTGCACCGACTCGCGACCTTCGCCGACGTTCTCCTGGACCGTGGCGTCGTCCCGGAGCTGCCGGCGGAGCTGGTCGAAGTAGCCGATCTCGAGGTTCGACCCCAGACGCACGGTGCCCGCCCGGGGCGGGAGCTGCCCGAGGATCAGCCGGAGGAGCGTCGTCTTGCCCGCCCCGTTCGGGCCGATGATGCCCACCTTGTCCCCACGCAGGATCGTCGTCGAGAAATCGCGGACGATCGTCCGGTCGCCGTGGGCGAACGACACGCCTTCGAGCTCCGCCACCAGCTTGCCGCTTCGCTGCCCTTCCTGGATGCGGATCTTCACCTTGCCGTCGGTCGACCGTCGCTCGCCTCTCTCGCGCCGCATCTCCTCGAGGGCCCGGACCCGGCCCTCGTTGCGCGTCCGCCTCGCCCTGACCCCCCGGCGGATCCAGGCTTCTTCCTCGGCGAGCTTCTTGTCGAAGAGCGCGTCGTGCCGCTCCTCGTCGGCGATCGCCGCCTCCTTTCGCGCGAGGAAGGTGTCGTAGTCGCACGACCAGTCGTAGAGGCGTCCCCGGTCGATCTCGAGGATCCGCTTCGCCAGCTTGCGCAGGAACGTCCGGTCGTGGGTCACGAAGACGAGCGTCGCGGACCAGCGCGCCACCAGGAACCGTTCCAGCCAGGTGATCGCATCGACGTCGAGGTGGTTCGTCGGCTCGTCGAGCAGCAGGAGGTCCGGCGCCGACACGAGCGCCTGCGCGAGCAGGACGCGCCGCTTCATCCCGGAAGACAGAAGCTCGAACGAGGCCCCGCCCGGGAGGTCCATGCGGGAGAGCACCTGCTCGACGGGATTACGGGACTCCATGGACGGCCGGCCGTCCTCGCGCTCCCCCGGGGCCGTCCAGCTGCGGACGACGCGCTCGGCGCCGCTCACGTCCGCGACCGGAGCGAGACCCTGCGCGACGACGTCGAACACGCTCCCCCGGAGGTGCTCCGGGACCTCCTGGGGCAGCAGGGAGACCCGGATTCCCGGCGCCGCGCTTTCGGATTCAAGCAGGCGGCAATACGGGCGATACGTTCGTCGAATCCGTTTCCTCCTCTGCCCGAAGAGTTTTCAAAACAGACGCTGGAGTTCAGCGTGGACTTGATGGCGGAACAATGATGATTCCGAAATACGAAACCCTGAACTCTAAACAATATCGAAATTCAAATGTCCCTGACCGCGGATGACAGTTGACTGTTACTCCTTTGACATTTGATTTTGGATTTATTTAGGGTTTAGATAGTGGGATTTAATTCTGGTATGCGGAAACGTATAGTATCAATCATAGTCATCACCGTGATGTTCATGTCCGCCGGTGTGGCACACTCCCAGTACTATCTCGGCGTCGTACAGGGTGAGGCCAAGAAGATACCCATCACCGTGCTCGATGTTTATAATGAGACGGGAAACGCGAAGCTGCCGGCACTGGCCTTTGAGGTACTGCAGGCGGACCTGCGCCGCTCCGGGATATTCGAAGTCATGGATGCGAAGAAGCTCGACCTTGCCTATGTGGAGAAGAGCGAGCCGACTGAAGCGGTGATCAAGCGTGCCGGGACCTTCGGCGTTACCGGTGTGGTCTGGGTGTCCCTCCAGCGTAAAGGCGGCGAACTCATGCTGGCCGGAAAGCTTTATGACGCGGCCTCGGCCATGAAAATGACGAGTAAGAACTATATCGGTAACGAGGATACCTTCAGAAGGATGATCCATTCTTTTGCCGACGAGATCGTGTCCCGCTATACCGGCGAGAAGGGCATTGCGCGGACTCGCATCGCTTACGTCTCGGACAAGAGCGGACGCAAGGAACTTTACAGCATGGACTATGACGGCGCGAACCCCATGAAGCTCACCGCCGACCGTTCCATCTGCCTCTCCCCGGCCTGGAGGCCTGATGGCAAGGTGCTTGTCTATGTGTCCTATCGCGACCGGAACCCAGACCTCTACGGTCTGGACATGGAGACCGGCAAGCGCTGGAAGGTATCCGGAAGCGAAGGTCTGAACATCTCGCCGGCGTGGTCGCCGGACGGAAAACGCCTGGCCCTTGCGCTGAGCAAAGATGGCAGCGCCGAGATCTACACCATGGGCATCTCGGGGACCGACCCGGAGCGGCTCACCTACGGCGCTTACGACAATGTTTCGCCGGCCTGGGCACCGAACGGCAGGGAGATCGTCTTCAACTCGGGCCGGGCAGGTACGCCGCAGCTCTATATCATGAACGCCGACGGTACGGACGTTCGGCGTATCACGTTCGAGGGCGCGTACAACGCCTCCCCGAACTGGTCGCCGCGAGGGGACAAGATCGTATTCGTTTCCCAGGTGCGGGGGTTGTTCAAGATCGCGACCGTGAACCCCGACGGATCGGGCTTTCGGCTGCTTACGGAAGGGCCGGGGAACGACGAAAACCCATCGTGGTCGCCGAACGGCAGGCAGATCGTGTTCAGCTCGAACCGTGAAGGCAGGTTCGGCATCTACATCATGAACGCCGACGGCACGGACATCGAGCGTATCACGCCGAAGGACGCGAGTTACACCTCGCCTGCCTGGTCGCCCTGAAAGACTCGCGCACGCAAAGGATCTTGTCCAGCGCCAAGGCAGGACACTCTTTGGTCGGGGCAGGAACGGAACGCTGAAACGTATGTTCAGCCCGGCCGTTTTCTCCGGGCCGCCGTACGCTTTTTTACTCTCAAGAACGCGGGCAAGAAAGGAGAACTATCTTATGGGAACGCAGCAACCGGTAATTATTCTGCTGGTCGAGGACGATCCTGGCCACGCGCTGCTCATCGAAAAGAACCTCCGCCGGGCCGGCATTTCCAATGAGATTGCCGTGCTCGACACCGGTCAGAAGGCCGTTGACTATCTTTTTAAAGAGGGGGCCTACAAGGAAGCCCCGCATGCGCTCCCCCCGCTCATCCTCCTCGATCTCAACCTTCCCATACTCGACGGCTACCAGGTGCTCAAACGCATCAAGAACGACGAGCGGACCAGGAAGATCCCCGTCATCGTGCTCACGACCACCGATAATCCCCAAGAGGTTTCCCGGTGTTACGAGCTCGGATGCAACGTCTATATCACCAAACCGGTAGAATACGACCAGTTCAGCGATGCGATCAGGACGCTCGGGCTGTTCCTCTCGATCGTCAAGGTGCCTGAAAAGGAATAAGCGGCCAAGCGGGCCTGTTTGCGCTCTCAACAACTTCCGTGAACGACGAGGGGACGCAATGAATGGTGGAAGGATTTTTCTGGCGCTCTTCCTGGGTCTCAGCCTGACGACAACCGTTTCCGCGGCCCCGGCGAAGGGACCGGCAAAGAAGAGAATATTGCTGGTGAGCAGCTATCACCCGGAACACCTGTGGTCGCAGGAAACCACTGAGGGTTTTTGCGCCGCCCTTCTGAAATACGGCTATTTCGACAACAGGGACCAGGTCGCCGAGTACAGGGCGAACGACTACGTCGAAACGTCCCGGGCCGTGATAAAACAACTGTGGATGGATTCGAAACGCAAAACCACGAAGGCCGAGCTGACGAAAACCACCCTCACGGTGGCCGTGAGCGCGAGGGAATTCAGGCCCGATATCATCTTTCTCGGCGATGACGAAGCGGGTAATTATATCGGCAACCAGTTCCTTGACACCGCGATCCCCGTCGTCTTCTGGGGGTTCAGCAACAGCCCGGTCAAATACGGGCTCGTGGACACCGCTGAACGGCCGGGCCACAATGTTACGGGAGTATATCAGTCGGGTTATTACCGTGAAAGTCTTCAGTTCCTGAAAAAACTCGCACCGAACATGACGACGTTCGCGATTTTAACGGATGATTCGCCGTCGGGACGGGCGCATCAAAAGGGCATCGAATTCCTTTCCCGGCAGGGCGTCTTGCCCGTGAAACTCATTGAGACTGTCGCCACGAATGACTTCGGGCGCTGGAAGAGCGGAGCGCTCAAATTACAAAAAAAGGTCGGGGCTTTTTTTGTGGCCGAGTATTCTTCGCTGAAGGACGAACAGGGCAACACTGTATCGAACAGTGATGTGGCCCGGTGGTACCGTGAGAACATAAGAATACCCGAAGCGACGCTCGGTATTTTCGTGAAGCAGGGGTTGTTATGCGCTGTCGACGATTCGGGGTATAGCCAGGCGTTCGAAGCTGTCTCGATAGGTCGTGATATCCTGGAAAAAGGGGCCAGCCCGTCGACGTATCCGACGCGGACCCCGAAGCACGGCGCCCTGATGGTCAATGTCCAGAGGGCCAGGGCGCTCGGTATAGAGCTCACGGAAAAGATGGGGATTGAGGAATACGTCGATGGCGACACCCCTGACCCCAACAGAACTATCCGGAACCTGGATGAAAAAACGACACTTAAGAATAATAATGTCGACAGGGACGAGCACAGATAGAACCTATGAAAAACCACGACGCTTCATGGTCCGATCGGGGTAACGCGGCGTCGAAAATGTTATTCATTATTTCTTTTCATCTTTTCAAAAATTGAATCAGTCACGTTCCTGAAGGGCATCGCGGATGGCACGAGATAGCACGGGACTTTCCATATTTCCCAGGCTCCTGATCGCCTTTGTCGGCGTGGTCATCATCATGAGCAGCATACTGACGGCGGTTTTCTACGTCTTCAGCAGGAAGTCCGTCGAGAAACGGACGGAGGAGTATGTCCGGCAGCAGTTCCAGACGATCAGTTACAACTTCGGGTCGGAGCTCAGGAACGCGCTCGTAAAAGACCTGCAGTTATTGGCCTCCAATCCGCTGCTCGATGAGTTCCTCATGTCGTCGGAAGCGGAGCGGGAAGTTACCGCCCGGGCCGTGGAGCGGTCCTTCCTCGAGTCGTTGAAGGCCAGCAGGAGCTACCAGAGCATCACCTTTGTCGATGCCGCCGGGAGGGAAGCGGTGAAGGTCGACTGGTCGGGCCGCGTCCGGAAGCTCCGCTTTGTCGGGGACCAGCCGCTCTTCGCGCGTCTCCGGGCGGCGGGAAGTCCAGGAAGTATCGACATGGAAGGCCCCTTTACCGATCAATACGGGAACATTCTGTTTTCGACCGGCATCTATAAGACCGATCAGGATATCGGGAAGTTCGGCGGCGCCGTAATCATCGATTACAATCTCGAGGAGTTCTTCAACTACGCGGGCAGGATCAAGATCTTCGGCAAAAATCCGATCTGGCTCTTTGCTCCCGGCGGCACGGTCCTGAAACGGCAGGCGGACGACCAGTCCGGCTTCGATCCCCGAGGATACTTTGCCAAAGGGTTCCAGAGAGACCCTCTCCTCACCATGGTAGACGACGGCATGCTCGTATACCAGGATCTCTCCATCATCCCGGACAGGCCGCTCCTCAGGCTAGCCATCAGCATTCCCTCCTCCCTCCTGCTGCGGGACATGCGGTCGGTTCTGCAATTTTTCTTCCTGGTGTTTGCGGCTTCCATCGTCCTCATTTCGGTCATCGCCTATTACCTGGCCCGGTATCTGTCCGGACCGATCATCGAACTTGCGGCCGCGGCTTCGCGCATTGCCCGGGGCGAGCGTTCAGCACAGGTACGGGTGAAAGCCACCGGCGAGGTGCAGATGCTCGTCGACAGCTTCAACCGGATGGCCGAGGACCTCGAAAAGACCACCGTTTCCCGGGACTACGTCGACAACATCATCAACAACATGGTGGACACGTTGATCGTGGCGTCTCCCGACGGCAGGATCATACGGCTGAATGCCGCCGTCTGCGTGCTGCTGGGGTATGACGAGGAGGAACTCGTCGGCCGGCCGCTTGACCTCGTCATCGACCATGTTCCGGGGACCGGGGAAAACCTGGTCGACGAGCTTGTGAAAGAGACGATCTATTCCGGAGAGAGGTTCTATCGCGTAAAGGGCGGCGGCAGGGTGCCCGTGCTGTTCTCCTCGTCGGTCATGTACGATGCTCAGCGGAAGGCGGCGGGCATCGTCTGTGTGGCCCAGGACATTACGGAGCGCAAGCGGGCCGAAGCGCAACTGAAGGGCTATTCCGAAGAACTGGCCGAGATCAACGAGGAACTCAAGACATTTGCCTATATCGTCTCCCACGACCTCCGGGCGCCGCTTGTCAACATCAAGGGCTTTTCGGACGAACTCTTGTACAGCATCGAGGAGATCAAGCCGGTCCTCGAAAAGCACCTTGCCGATATCGAGGAAGGGCAGCGGCAGAAATACAACCTGATCCTCGAAAAAGACATTCCGGAGGCGCTGAAGTTTATCGGGTCCTCGGTCCGCCGGATGGACAATCTGATCAACGCCATTCTGAAACTTTCGCGCGCCGGGCTGCGCAAACTTAACCCGGAGCCCCTGCAGACGGAGGAGTTCGTGCAGACGATCCTCCATACCCTTGCCCATCAGATCGACACGCGCCGCATCACGGTTACGCTTGGCCGGCTGCCCGATCTTGTCGCCGACCGTACCGCCATTGAACAGATTTTTGGCAACCTGCTGGATAACGCGGTCAAATATCTAGACCCGGCCCGGCCCGGACGGATCACAATCAGCGCCGATTGCGGCAGCGACGAAATCGTATTCCGCATCCAGGACAACGGCCGGGGCATGTCCAAAGAGGACATCCCCAAGGCGTTTGAAATCTTCCGTCGCGTCGGAAAACAGGATGCCCCGGGCGAAGGCATGGGCCTTGCCTACGTGAAGACCCTACTCCGCCTCCTCGGCGGGCGCATCTGGTGCGAGTCCGAGCCCGGCGTAGGGACGACCTTCAGCTTTTCGCTTCCCCTGTCCGCCGGACAACCCAGCGAGCGGCTGCCCCAGGGAGGAAAGCAATGAACGTCCGTGAAAAACAGGCTGCCGTTCTCCTGGTCGAAGATGATCCCGGGCATGCGCTCCTCATCCAAAAGAACCTTCGCCGCGCGGGGCTGGCCTCTTCTATCGTCGTACTCGACGACGGGAGGAAAGCGGCGGATTACCTTCTCAAAGTTGGGGACTATGCGCTGAGCGGGCACCTGTTGCCGCCCTTTGTCCTCCTCGACCTCGACCTGCCTGTCCTCAACGGCCTTCAGGTGTTGAAGCTCATGAAAAGCGACGAACGGACGAAGCGGATCCCGGTGATTGTGCTTACCTCCACGGACAATCCCCGGGAGATAGCGCAGTGCTACGAGCTCGGCTGTAATCTGTACGTGGCCAAGCCGGTTGAATACGATCGGTTCTCAGAGACCATTCAGAGGCTCGGCACGTTCCTCTCGATCGTCAAGTCGCCGGAAAAGGAGTAAGGTCCATGGCAGATATCAGGATTACCCGCATTTTGTACATGGAGGACAGCCCGGGCTTTCCGCCCTTCTGCAAAAAAACCTTCAGCGGCGCGGGTTCCTCGTGGACACCGCTGCCCGCATGGGAGGCGACGAATTCGTCGGAATCTGCGGAACGATCGTCACCTCCGAAGACGCTGTCGTAGTCGCCAGAAAGATCCTGGGCGCACTGACCGCCCCTTTCTGCATCAAAGGCCGTGACTGCACAATCGGCGCCAGCATTGGTATCAGTCTCTACCCGGCAGACGGCAGCGACGCGGAGAAGCTCCTCAATAAAACCGACCGTGCCATGTATCGCGTCAAGCAATGCGGCAGCGGTGGCCTCGCGCTCTGCAACGACCTCAAGAATGCCGGGCCCAATTGATAGTCTCATCCTCCCCACCCGTCTTTTGTATTATCCTTCTCCTCCCTCGCCTCTTTTCGTCAATGCTGCAGTAACATGATATACTAATAACAGATCCTTCATAACGAATGCCATAACGATTGCGGCACCATGATGATTTATATCTTCAATGTCCCGACACAGAGCCATTGCATGGCCGCAGATCCTCGGAGGTGAACCATGAAGGTCCTTATGATCAGCGCAGATAATTTTGAAGACAGTGAATTGCTCGTCCCCTATTACCGTCTGAAAGAGGAGGGGATCGAAGTGGATGTCGCGTCCTTGAAAAAGGGTGTTATCAAAGGAAAACACGGCTATGAGGTCGAGGTGGACAAGATCCTCGCCGAGGTAAATCCCGACAATTACGCTCTTCTTCTGCTCCCGGGCGGGAAGGCGCCGGAAACAGTGCGCAAGGAACAGAAGGCCTTGGACATCGCCCATGCGTTCTTTGCCGGAAGCAAGCCCGTGGCCGCTATCTGCCACGGCCCCCAGACGTTGATCTCCGCGGGGCTCTTGAAAGGCAGGCGCGCAACATGCTACCGGACCGTGGCGCAGGAAATGAAGGATGCGGGGGTGCTCTACGAAGACAGTGAAGTCGTTGTAGACGGGAACCTCGTGACGTCGCGCCGGCCGTCGGACCTGCCGGCGTTCATGCGCGAGACCATGAAAATGCTGAGACAGGCGCAGGAGGGGAAGAAGCGGCCTGCGAGTTCGAAGGCAGCGTAGATCGGGTGGATGAATATGCCCCATTTCGGGCTGATGGACGAAGAAGCTCTTGGCCCTGTGAGGGGTCCTCTGCAGCGCGCGCGGCTCCACATCCGGGGAGGCAAACGCCGTCTCCGGCAGGGCAAGATCTCGGCAGGGATCGTGACGCTGTATGACGCTCTGGAAGGGGCAATGCGGTCGTATATAGCGGAGCCGGGGCGCCTTGCAAAGCTTGCTATCGAAAAAGGAGAGGACCTGAACAACGATAAAACATTGTATGCGGCTCTCGTCCGCGCGGGTGTCATAGATGGCAAGCTGGATTTTGAAGCATTCGACCGGTTGCTGGAGCGCGCTCTGAACGAAGAGATGACGGCCTATGATTACCGGGAACTGCTGACCGGCATCGAGGCGGTGATGACCCAACTCGGCGTGATGCCGTTTGACGAGACCCTTCTCCCACCCGAAGACCCGAAGACGTTTTGAAGAAAACCGACGATCATAGCCACAGAGACACGGAGAAATAAATTACTTCCGATCATGACTCCGTGGTGAGTTTACTATTATGAACCGCCTCTCTAATGAACAATCCGCTTACCTCAGACATGCCGCAAACCAGAAGATAGACTGGCGCCCCTGGTCCGATGAGGCCTTCGAACTCGCACGGCGCGAGGACAAGCCGGTTTTTCTCAGTACCGGCGCAGTGTGGTGCCACTGGTGCCACGTGATGGCCAAGGAGTCCTTCGAAGACGACGAGACAGCCGGGATCATGAACGAGCTCTTCGTTAATATCAAGCTCGACCGCGACGAGCGGCCAGACATCGACCGGCGGTATCAGCAGGCCGTTGCTGCCATGGGCGGGGGGAGCGGATGGCCGCTCTCTGTTTTTTTGACACCCGACAAGGAACCCTTCTACGGCGGCACCTATTTCCCACTCGACGACCGGCAGGGCAGGCCGGGATTCAAAAACGTGCTTAAATCGGTAAGCACGTTTTACAAGACAAAAAAAGGAGATGCGCGGATGTACGCGAGTCGCGTCAGGGAGGCGCTCAAGCCGGAGCCGCTTTCCGCGGGTGTCCTCAGTGAATCGCTGTTGCATGAAGCTGAAAAAAAGATGCTGGCCTCCTTTGATGCACAAAACGGCGGGTTCGGCAGCTCACCCAAGTTCCCTATGCCCGGCGCGCTGGAGTTTCTCATCCTCCGGTCCGCGGCGAGCGGGGATCCGTCGGTCGGCAGGGCAGCACGCAAGACGCTGGAGGCCATGGCGCGGGGCGGTTTTCACGACCAGCTCGGGGGCGGATTCCACCGGTATTCGACGGACGAGGCGTGGGGCGTTCCGCACTTCGAGAAAATGGCCGACGACAACGCCGGGCTTCTCAATAACTACGTTGACGGATACATGATCTTCGGAGACGAACAGTTCCGGGATATTGCGCTGGATATTCTTACGTTCATAAGAAAGGTATTGTCCGATCCAGGCGGCGGCTTCTACGCGAGCCAGGACGCGGACGTCACACCCGATGACGAGGGGGGCTACTTCACGTGGACGGATGATGATCTCAAAAAGGTCCTCGATGCCGAGGAGTACAACGCTCTTCCCCGGCTCCTGCTTCACGATCGGGCGGCCATGCCGCATGATCCGTTGAAAAAAGTCCTTTTTCAAGGGCTGTCTCTGGACGAAGTCGCCGCTGCTCTCGGCAAGCCTGTTGATGAGGTCCGACGCGTCATAACGAGAGGGAAGCAGAAACTCCTTTCGGAGCGCCAGAGACGGGTAGCTCCGTTCATCGATAAAACGCTTTATACTTCCCTGAACGGCATGCTCATTTCATCCTGTCT
>JAIQFR010000013.1 GCA_020073205.1 Terriglobia bacterium | reverse complement strand
GGAGGAAGGGGGTCGCCACACGCCGTTCTTCACGGGGTACCGTCCGCAGTTCTACTTCAGGACGACGGACGTGACGGGGGTGGCGAAGCTGCCGGAGGGCGTCGAGATGGTGATGCCCGGGGACAACGTGCGGATGGAGATCGAGCTGATCACGCCGATCGCGATGGACAAGGGGCTCAGGTTCGCGATCCGGGAGGGTGGCCGGACGGTGGGCGCCGGCACGGTCACGGAGATCATCCAGTAGTCGGCATGCCGAGGGGAGCCTGCCCGGCCGCCCGGCCGATCGCGGACCGGGAACGCGGGCAGCCCCGAGGCTCAAACCCCCGGCCCGCGGCCGGGGGGTGGGACGAAGATGGTGAACGAGAAGATTCGCATCCGGCTGAAGGCCTACGACCACCGGATCCTCGACCAGTCCACCAGCGAGATCGTGGATACGGCGAAGCGGACGGGGGCGCGGGTCGCGGGGCCGATCCCGCTCCCGACGGTCCGCAACCGGTGGACGGTTTTGAGGTCGCCCCACGTGGACAAGAAGTCTCGTGAGCAGTTCGAGATCCGGACGCACAAGCGGCTCCTGGACATCCTGCAGCCGACCCCCGAGACCGTGGAGGCGCTGATGAAGCTGGATCTTCCGGCGGGGGTCGACGTGGAGATCAAGGCGTTCGGTCCGTCGCAATCGTAGCCCGCGCGCCGTCCGGCGGGGCGGCGGCTGGAACCAACGGGCCAGGGCGCCCGCGTTCCACGAGGTCGAAGATGGTCGAAGGGATGATCGGAAGGAAAGTCGGGATGACCCAGGTCTTCCTCGAGGACGGCACGCTGGTGGGGGTGACGGTGCTCGAGGCCGGCCCCTGCGTCGTGGTCCAGCGCAGGACGGCGGCCAAGGACGGTTACGAGGCCGTCCAGCTCGGGCTCGTGGACCCCAGGTCCGCGAAGCGCGCGAACAAGCCGTCGCGCGGCCATCACGAGAAGGCCGGCGTTCCCCCGACCCGCCTCCTCCGCGAGTTCCGCCTCGAGCCCGGCGCCGACCTCAAGGCGGGCGAGCGGGTGCTCGTGGATCTGTTCCAGGGTGTATCGAAGGTGGACGTGATCGGCACCTCGAAGGGGAAGGGATTCCAGGGCGTCATGCGGCGGCACAACTTCAGCGGTGGCGCGTCGAGCCACGGATCGATGTTCCATCGCGCGCCGGGATCCATCGGCGCGTCGGCATTCCCGTCCCGGGTGTTCCCGGGGATGCGGGCGGCGGGCCACATGGGAGACGTCCGGGTCACGGTGAAGAACCTCAGGGTGGTTCGCGTCGACGTCGAGCGGAACCTGCTTCTCGTGAGAGGGGCGGTGCCCGGCCCCGTTGGCGCGAAGGTCCTCATTCGGAAGTCGAAGGGCGCCGCCCCGGCGGCGCGGGCGTAGGGCGGAGGCGGCCATGGCTCAGATCACCGTCCGCAACTGGAAGAACGAGCCGGTGGGAACGCTCGAGCTCCCCGACGCGATCTTCGCGTACCCGCTGAAGGAGCATCTCATCTACGAAGCGCTCTGCTCCTACCGCGCCGCCGGGCGCGCGGGGACCCACAAGGTCAAGAACCGGACCGAGGTCTCGGGCGGTACGAAGAAGCTCTGGCATCAGAAGCACACCGGCCGGGCCCGCATGGGCGACAACCGCTCTCCCCTCTGGCGGCACGGCGGAACCGTCCACGGCCCCGTCCCGCGGGACTACGCGTGGGACTTCCCGAAGCGGATGCGCCGAAATGCGCTCCGGTCGCTCCTGGCCCAGAAGCTGCGCGACGGGCGCCTCGTCTGCGTCCAGGATTTCGCAATCCCCTCGCATCGCACCGCGGAGCTCGAGACCGCGGTCGCCTCGGGCCTCGGCGTGACGGGGAAGGCGCTCCTGGTCCCGGCGGATGCCGAGAGGAACGTGGACCTGGCCGCCCGGAACAACCCGCGCCTCACGGTGGTCCGGGCCCTGGGAATGAGCGTCGTGGATCTCCTGGACCACGACATGGTCATCGTGTCCGAGCCCGCTCTGAAGCGGCTCGCCGAGGTGCTGGCGCGATGAAGACGGCGCATCAGAAGATCAAGCAGCCCCTGATCACGGAGAAGTCCACGCTGCTCCGGGACGCCAACGGGGTCTACTGCTTCAAGGCGGACGTCCGGGCGAACAAGATCGAGATCGCCCGGGCCGTCGAGTCGCTCTTCGGCGTGAGGGTCGTCGAGGTGCGAACGGCGAGGGTGAAGGGGAAGGTCCGGCGGATGGGGCGGCTCACGAGCCGGGGGCCGGACTGGAAGAAGGCCTGGGTCCGGCTCGCGCCGGGCGAGAAGGACATCGAGTTCTTCGAGGCCACGTAGGCGGGGAGCCGGGGAGTCCATATGGCGATCAAGAACTACAAGCCCACGAGCGCCGGGAGGCGCTTCGCCACGATCGTGGTCCGCGAGACGACGACCAACGATCCGCACAAGCCCCTCCTCGACAAGAAGCCCCGCACGGGGGGCCGGGACAATCGCGGGCTGATCGCGGTGCGGCACCGGGGAGGCGGGCACAAGCGGCGCTACCGCATCGTCGACTTCCGCCGCGACAAGATCGGGATCCCGGCGCGCGTCGAGACGATCGAGTACGATCCGAACCGGTCCGCGAACATCGCGCTCCTGTGCTACGCCGACGGCGAGCGGCGGTACATCCTCGCTCCCGAGGGTCTGACGGCGGGCGCCAGCATCGTCGCTTCCCCCGAGGCGGACATCGTCCCAGGCAACGCGCTGCCGCTGAGCGCGATCCCGCTGGGCACGACGATCCACAACGTGGAGCTGCGCCCGAGCCGGGGAGGTCAGCTGGTGCGCGCCGCCGGAGCGGGGGCCCAGCTCATGGCCCGCGAGGGGGCGCACGCCCTGGTCCGGCTACCGTCCGGCGAGACCCGCAAGATCCGGGTCGAGTGCTACGCGACGGTCGGACAGGTGGGGAACCTCGAGCGCGAGAACGAGAGCGTCGGCAAGGCCGGACGGAACCGTTGGCGCGGATGGCGGCCGACGGTCCGCGGAGTCGCGATGAACCCGGTGGACCACCCCCACGGCGGCGGCGAGGGGAAGACGTCGGGAGGCCGGCCGTCGGTGACCCCGTGGGGGGTGCCCACGAAGGGGAAGAAGACCCGGAACAACCCGCGCACGGACGCCTTCATCGTCCGGCGCCGCAAGTAGGGCGAGGGCCGAGACATGGCACGATCGATTGCGAAGGGCCCGTTCGTGGACGTCCCCTTGAAGCGGAAGGTGGACGAGCTGAACAAGCGCAACGAGAGGAAGGCCATCAAGACGTGGTCCCGGCGCTCCACCGTGATCCCCGACATGGTGGGCCACACGATGATGGTCCACAACGGGAAGAAGTTCATCCCGGTGTACGTCACGGAGAACATGGTCGGCCACAAGCTGGGGGAGTTCGCGCCGACCCGGACGTTCAAGGGGCACGGGACCAAGGGCGACAAGACCGCAACGGTCGCGGCCGCGAAGTGACGTCGGGAGGAAGACGGTGATCGCAAGTGCAAAGCTGAAGTATCTGGGCGTCTCGGCGCAGAAGACCCGGCTCGTGGTGGACCAGGTGCGCGGGAAGAACGTCGGAGACGCGCTGGCGGTCCTCCACTACTCCCCGAAGCTGGTCGCGAGGGACCTCGAGAAGGTCGTCCGGTCCGCGCTGGCCAACGCGCAGCAGAAGGACCCCAAGGTCGACGTGGACCGCCTGGTGATCGCGAAGGCGGTGGTCGACGAGGGGCCGCCGGCGAAGAGGATGCGCGCGAGGAGCATGGGGCGGATCTACCGGATCCTGAAGAAGACGTGTCACGTGACGATCGACCTGGCCTCCGCCGAGGAGCCGGGTCGCGGACCGCAGGCCGCGGGGCGGAGGTAGGATCGTGGGTCAGAAGGTCCACCCGTACGGTTTCCGGATCGGATTCAACAAGACCTGGCGCTCCCGCTGGTACGCGGAGAAGAAGTACGCGGAGCTGCTCCACGAGGACCTCGTCCTCAGGGCGGACCTGAAGAAGCGGCTGGGTCACGCGGGCGTGTCCGCCATCGAGATCGAGCGGGCCGCCAACAAGCTGAAGGTGAACATCCTCACCTCGCGCCCGGGGATCATCATCGGCCGCAAGGGGGCCGAGGTCGATCGGCTCAAGGAGGAGATCCGCAAGCGGACGCAGAGGGACGTGTTCATCAACATCCTGGAGATCGACAAGCCGGAGATCGACGCGCAGCTCGTGGGAGAGGCGATCGCCATGCAGCTGGAGAAGCGCGTCGCGTTCCGGCGGGCCATGCGGAAGGCGGTGGAGTCCGCAATCCGGTTCGGCGCGAAGGGGATCAAGGTGAGGGTCGGCGGCCGGCTCGCGGGGGCCGAGATCGCACGGGCCGAGTGGTACCTCGAGGGGCGGCTCCCGCTCCACACGCTGCGCGCGGAGGTGGACTTCGGGTTCGCGGAGGCGAGGACGACCTACGGCGCGATCGGGATCAAAGTCTGGATCTACCGGGGCGAGTCCCGCGAGATCCGCGTTCCCGAAGACGCCCGACGGTAGCCCGACCCGGACGTCGCAGGAAGGGACGATGCCATGTTGATGCCCAGCAAGGTGAAGTTCAGGAAGCAGCAGCGGGGTCGCCGGAGCGGAAAGGCCTATTCGGGCTCCACGGTGAGCTTCGGGGACTTCGGGCTCAAGGCGCTCGAGGCGGGCTGGATCACGGCGCGCCAGATCGAGGCGAGCCGCATCGCGATGACCCGTTTCGTGAAGCGCAGCGGCAAGGTGTGGATCCGCGTGTTTCCCGACAAGCCGATCACCAAGAAGCCTGCCGAGACTCGCATGGGAAAGGGGAAGGGCGCGCCCGAGGCGTGGGTCGCGGTCGTGAAGCCGGGCCGGGTGTTGTTCGAGATGGAAGGGCTCGAGGAGAAGGTGGCTCGCGAGGCGATGCAGCTCGCCGGCCACAAGCTGCCGATCAGGACGAGATTCGTCGTGCGGCAGCTCTGACGAGAAGGGAGCGGCGACCATGGCGCTCGAGGCGTCGAAGCTCAGGAACATGAGCCCGGAGGAGCTGGAGAAGGAGGAGCGGGAGATCCGCGAGGCGATCTGGAAGCTCCAACTCCAGCGGTCCACCGGTCAGGTCCAGGACCCCAACAAGCTGCGGGGGCTCAGGAAGGATCTCGCGAGGGTGCTGACGGTCCGGCGGGCGCAGGAGCTGGCCGCTGCCGACGGGCAGGGGCGCTGAGGAGATGGGTATGGCGGAGAAGACACGAGGCAGGCCGGCCGCCAAGATCGGGGTGGTGGTCTCCGACGGCATGGACAAGTCGGTGGTGGTCCGGGTCGACCGGATCGTGCGCCACTCGCGGTACTCGCGCTACGTCCGCCGGTCGGCGAAGTTCATGGCTCACGACGAGAAGGACCAGTGCAAGGTCGGCGACACGGTGGAGATTCTGGAGACCCGGCCGCTGTCCGCGCGGAAGCATTACAGGGTCCACCGGATCCTGAAGCGTTCCGTGTCGGCTGCCGAGGTCGGGACCCGAGAGGCCGAATAGCCGTTTCCGGCGGAGGCGACGACCATGATCCAGATGAGGACGATCCTCGAGGTCGCCGACAACTCGGGCGCGAAGAAGATCTCCTGTATCCACCTTCGGGGGGGATCGGAGGGGAAGACGGCCGAGATCGGCGACATCATCACCGCGAACGTCAAGGAGGCCGCCCCGGACGGGAACGTGAAGAAGGGGCAGGTGGTCAAGGCCGTGGTGGTTCGAACCGTCAACGTGTACCGTCGAAAGGACGGCTCGTACATCCGCTTCGACCAGAACGCGGCGGTTCTGATCAACGACGCGAAGGAGCCGATCGGCACCCGCGTGTTCGGACCCGTGGCCCGGGAGCTCCGGGACCGGAAGTTCATGAAGATCGTCTCGCTCGCCCCCGAGGTCCTCTGAGCGGCGGGGAGCGCGGGAGAGCAGGATGGCCAAGGCGCGCGTGAGGAAGAACGACATCGTGGCGGTGATCTCGGGGAAGGACCGCGGGAAGCGCGGTCGGGTGCTCCGGGTGATGGCGGAGAAGGGCCTGATCATGGTGGAGGGGGTCAACGTCGTCAAGCGGCACACGCGACCGAACCCGCAGAGGAACATCAAGGGCGGGATCGTGGACCGCGAAGTTCCGGTCCACGCGTCCAACGTCGCGCCGATCGACCCGGAGACGGACCGGCCGACCCGCGTCGGGACGAAGATTCAAGGAGACGGGCAGCGGGTGCGGGTCTCGCGGCGCAGCGGGGCCGTGCTGGAGAAGTGAGGATCGCGACGCGGGTCCCGCCGCCGGCGCGCGGCGGTAACGCGGAGGAAGAGATGGCGAGGTTGGCGGAGAGGTACAGGGCCGAGGTGGTGCCGGCGCTCACCAAGGAGTTCGGCTACCGGAGCGTCATGGCGGTCCCCCGCGTCAAGAAGATCGTGGTGAACATGGGCGTGGGCGAGGCGATCGCGGACGCGAAGCTGCTGGACCAGGCGGCGGACGAGCTCGCGACGATCACCGGGCAGAAGCCGTCGATCACCCGGGCGCGGAAGTCGATCGCGAACTTCAAGCTCCGGGCCGGCATGGCGATCGGCTGCCGCGTGACGATGCGCGGGAAGAGGATGTACGAGTTCCTGGACCGGCTGGTGAACCTGGCGCTCCCTCGGGTCCGAGACTTCAGGGGAGTCTCTCCTCGCGCGTTCGACGGGCGTGGCAACTACACCCTCGGCATCCGGGACCAGCTCATCTTCCCCGAGGTCAACTACGCGAAGGTCCAGAAGGTCAAGGGGATGAACGTCTGCGTGGTGACGACGGCGAGGACCGACGAGGAGGCCCGGGCGCTTCTTTCGCACCTCGGGATGCCGTTCCGAAAGAATTAGGGTCGGAGGACGACGACGTGGCGACACAGGCATGGATGGCCAAGACTCGGAGGCAGCCGAAGTTCTCCGTGCGGCAGCACAACCGTTGCCGCCGATGCGGTCGATCGCGAGGCTACCTCAGGAAGTTCCAGCTTTGCCGGATCTGCTTCCGGAGCCTGGCTTTGGAAGGTGCGCTGCCCGGCGTCACCAAGTCGAGTTGGTGACGGGACCCGCGAGACTCGGGGACTGGAGGCGAAGAAGATGAGCATGACGGACCCCATCGCCGACCTGCTGACCCGGATCCGGAACGGGCAGATGGCGAGGCACAAGACCGTGGATGTGCCTTCGTCCAGGATGAAGGTCGCGATCGCGAACATCCTCAAGGACGAGGGGTACATCGACAATTTCAAGGTGGTGGAGGACGAGCGCCAGGGGATCCTCCGGGTGGGCCTGAAATACGGCTCCGCCGGCGAGAAGGTCATCACCGGCCTCGAGAGGGTAAGCCGTCCCGGACGCCGGGTGTACTGCGGGAAAGACGAGATCCCGAAGGTGCTCGGGGGCATGGGGATCACCATCCTTTCCACCCCCAAGGGAGTGATCACGGGGACGACCTGCCGGCTCCTGGGCGTCGGCGGGGAGATCCTGTGCAACGTGTGGTAGGGCCTTAAGACGGCCGGAGACCCAAGCGATGTCTCGAATCGGTAGGCTTCCCATTCCGCTGCCCCCCGGAGTCAAGATCACGGTCGGGGCCGACGCGGTCACCGTGCAGGGTCCGAAGGGGACCCTGACGCAGCCGCTCCCCGCCGGGATCACCGCGGAGGCCGAGGGCGAGCGACTGCTCGTGCGGCGCAAGGACGACACCAAGCGCATGAAGGCGCTCCACGGACTGGCCCGAGCGCTCCTGGCCAACGCGGTCGGCGGGGTGACCAAGGGGTTCACCCGGGACCTCGAGATCCAGGGCGTCGGTTACCGGGCGCAGGTCGCGGGGGGCGCGGTCAACTTCAGCCTGGGCTATACCCATCCCATCGACTTCCCGATCCCCGCCGGGATAGAGGTCGCGGTGGAGCGCCAGACGAAAATCACCGTGAGCGGGGCGGACCGGCAGAAGGTCGGACAGGTGGCGGCGAAGATCCGGGCGCTCCGTCCTCCGGACGTGTACAAGGGCAAGGGGATCCGCTACGCGGGCGAGGTGGTCCGCAAGAAGGCCGGGAAGACCGGCGCGAAGTAGCGCACGAGGGCACGGCGAGATGGACACGACGATCGACAGGAGAGGGGTAAGGCGACGGATCCGCTACCGGATCCGCAGCAGAGTCCGGGGGAGCGCCGCGCGGCCGAGACTCGCGGTCTTCCGAAGCGACAAGCACATCTACGTGCAGGCCATCGACGACGACGCCGGGCGCACGCTGGCCCAGGCGTCGACGGCGGAGCCGGGAATCAAGGCCGTGGCCGCCGCCGGCAAGAAGGGGGCCGCGAAGGCGGTCGGGGGCGCGATCGCGGAGCGGCTCAAGACCGCGGGGATCGAGACCGCCGTGTTCGACCGGGGCGGGTTCCTGTACCACGGTCGCGTGAAGGCGCTCGCCGAAGCGGCGCGCGAGGCCGGGCTGAAGTTCTGACGGGACGCGGGATCCGGACCTCGGGGCGGGCCGCCGTCCTGAGTCCCGGGCCGGGAGCGACGGGAGGCAGTCGTGGTGGAGCGGGAACAGGGACCGTTGGGCGAGCTCAAGGACCGGGTGGTCCACATCAATCGGGTCACCAAGGTCGTGAAGGGCGGCAAGAACTTCTCGTTCTCCGCACTGGTGGTGGTGGGCGACGGCAACGGGTGGGTCGGCTTCGCGTCCGGCAAGGCGAGGGAGGTCCCCGCGGCGATCGCCAAGGGGGTCGAGCACGCGAGGCGGCGTCTCGTCAAGATCCCCCTCATGGGGACCACGATCCCGCACGCGATCACGGGACGCTTCGGCTCAGGCACGGTGCTGCTCAAGCCGGCGGCCCCGGGGACCGGCGTGATCGCCGGCGGTGCCGTGAGGGCGGTCCTGGAGTCCGCGGGAGTGCAGGACATCCTGACGAAGTCCCTCGGCTCGGCGAATCCCAACAACGTGCTCCGGGCGACCATGGACGGGCTCAAGAGGCTCAAGAGCGTGGAGCTCGTGGCGCGCACCCGCGGGAAGGACGTGGCGGAGATCGCGCAGGAGGTTTCGAGATGACGCCGCCGAGAGCGCAGGCCGCGTCCACCCTCCTGGCCCGCCAGGTCAGGAGCGGCATCTGCTGCAACAAGCGCCAGAAGGCGACCCTGCGGGCGCTCGGCCTTGAAAGGATCGGCCGGGTGCGGACGCTGCCCGACAACGACCAGGTGCGCGGGATGATCGCCAAGATCCCCCACCTCGTGGAGATCGTGGGCGGGGACCGGGCCCCCGGCCGGGCGCGCTAGCCCCGCCGGGCGGGAGGACGGAACGATGAGGCAGAACGAGATGAAGCCCGCGGCGGGTTCGAGGAAGAACCGTAAGCGGGTCGGTCGAGGGCCGGGATCGGGCCTCGGCAAGACCTCGGGTCGCGGCGAGAAGGGCCAGAAGTCCCGGAGCGGCTACTCGGAGAAGCGAGGCTTCGAGGGCGGCCAGATGCCGCTCCACCGGCGGATTCCGAAACGCGGCTTCACGAACATCTTCAGGAAGGAGTACCTGACGGTCAACGTGGAGAGGCTGAACCGGTTCGATGCGGGCGCCCTGGTCACGCCGGACTCGCTCCGGGAGGCGGGGTTGCTCCACAAGGGAAACCTCGGCGTGAAGGTCCTGGGCAACGGAGATCTCAAGGTGGCGCTCACGGTGCGCGCCCACAAGTTCACCGAAGCCGCGGCCCGGAAGATCGAGGAAGCGGGCGGGAAGGCCGAGATCCTGGGGCGGTAGCCGCCCCCCGACGGGAGAACGACCCGAGATGATCCAAAGCTTCAAGAACATCTGGAGCATCCCCGACCTCAGGAGGCGCGTCCTCTACACGTTCGGGCTGCTCGCGGTCTACCGGATCGGCGGCCACATCCCGACCCCGGGGATCGACAACCAGGCGCTGATCCGCCTCTTCGAACGTCAGGCCGGCTCGATCCTGGGCTACGTGGACCTGTTCGCGGGGGGGAACTTCCGCCGGTTCACGGTCTTCGCCCTGGGGATCATGCCGTACATCACCGCGTCCATCATCCTGCAGCTCCTGACGGTGGTCTGGCCGTACCTCGAGAAGCTCAGCAAGGAAGGGGAGGCGGGCCGCAAGAAGATCACCCAGTGGACCCGCTACGGGACGGTGGCCCTCTCCGTGATCCAGTCGTACGGGATCGCGCTCTGGCTCCAGTCGGCCAGCGCGGGCGGCGCCGAGAGGATCGTGCTGAACCCGGGGATCGGGTTCCAGATGATGACGATGCTCACCCTCACCACGGGCACCGCGTTCATCATGTGGCTCGGCGAGCAGATCTCGGAGCGCGGCATCGGGAACGGCATCTCGCTCATCATCTTCGCGGGCATCGTGGTCGGGTTCCCGAACGCGGTGGTTCGGACCTGGGAAGACCTGCGCACCGGGCAGCTCGGGCCGCTAGCCGTCCTGATGCTCCTGGCGCTCATGGCGGTGGTCGTCGCGGCCATCGTGCTGGTCGAGCGCGCCCAGCGGAAGATCCCGATCCAGTACGCCCGCAGGATCGTCGGGCGGCGGGTCTACGGAGGGGCCTCCACCTACCTGCCGCTCCGCGTGAACACCGGAGGCGTGATCCCGGTCATCTTCGCCTCGTCGATGCTGGCGATCCCCCAGACGCTGCTGACGTTCCGGTGGCTGCAGGACATCCGGTGGGTCCAGGATCTCCACCGCCAGCTGGAGTACTCGGCGCCGCTCTACAACGTCCTGTACTTCGTCATGATCATCTTCTTCTGCTTCTTCTACGTGTCCATCATCTTCAACCCGATGGACCAAGCGGACAACATGAAGAAGTACGGCGGGTTCATCCCGGGCATCCGCCCGGGGCGGAAGACCGCCGAGTACATCGACCGGATCCTGACCCGTCTGACCTTCGGGGGGGCGATCTACCTGGGCCTGGTGAGCATCCTGCCGGTGTTCCTCATCAGCGGCCTCAGGCTCCAGGTGCTCCCGTGGATCGGCCCGGCGATGGAGCCGTACCTGCCCAAGCTGATCACGCAGGGGCTCAACGTGAAGTTCTTCTTCGGCGGAACCTCGCTCCTGATCGTCGTCGGCGTGGCGATGGACACGGTTCAACAGATCGAGTCCCAGCTGATCATGCGGCACTACGAGGGCTTCATGAAGGGGGCCCGGATCCGCGGGCGCCGCGGATAGGGAGCGGGATGGTCGCGAGGAGAGTCGTCTTGGTGGGACCGCCCGGGGTCGGCAAGGGGACCCAGGCGCTCCGGCTCCGGAAGGAGCTCGGCGTGCCGCACGTGTCCACCGGCGACATCCTGCGCGAGGCGGTGCAGAAGGGGACGCCGCTCGGTCGGCGGGTGCGTTCCTTCCTGGATTCGGGGCAGTTGGTGCCGGATGACCTCATGGGCGAGCTGATCGCGGAGCGGCTGGAGCGCCCCGACGCCGCGGCCGGGTTCGTCCTCGACGGTTTCCCCAGGACCGAGGAGCAGGTCGGGATCCTCGACGGGGTGCTCGCGAAGGTGGGCGCGGAGATCGACCGCGTCCTCGCGCTCTCCGCCTCGGAGGCGGAGGTCGTGAGGCGGCTCTCGGGTCGGAGGATCTGCCCGAGGTGCGGCAGCGTCTTCCACCTCGACAGCCGTCCACCCTCCTCGGCGGGAGTATGCGACGCGTGCGGCTCCGCGCTGACGCAACGGCCCGACGACGAGGAAGAGGTGATTCGCGAGCGTCTCAAAGTGTACGAGGCGCAGACGCTCCCGGTGCTCAGGACCTACGGCCAGCGCGGGCTGCTCCGGGAGGTCGACGCGTCGGGGGACGCCGACGCGGTGTTCGTCGCGCTCAGGTCGGGACTGGCGGCGCCGTGAACCGTACGATTCTGAAGTCGGCCGTCGAGATCGAGATCATGGACCAGGCGAACCGGATCATCCGGGAGATCCTGGTCGAATTGAGGAGCAGGATCCGTCCGGGAGTGACGACGCTGGACATCGACCGATTCGCGGAGGAGAGGATCACGGCGGCCGGGGGGATCCCCGCGTTCAAGGGCTACCGTGGACCCTCGGGAGGACCCGGGTTCCCCGGCACCGTCTGCGCGTCGGTGAACGACGAGGTGGTCCACGGGATCCCGTCGGCCGACGTGGTTCTCCGGGAGGGCGACATCGTCTCGGTGGACCTGGGGGTGCTCTTCCGCGGATACTACGGGGACGCGGCGGAGAGCTTCCCGGTGGGCGAGGTGTCCGGCGACGCGAGGAAGCTCCTGGACGTGACGAGAGACTCGCTCGGGCTCGGTCTCAAGGAGGCCCGGCCCGGGAACCGGGTGTCGGACATCGGGCACGCGGTGCAGGCCCACGTGGAAGCGCACGGGTTCTCCGTGGTGCGGGAGTTCGTGGGGCACGGAATCGGCTCCCATCTTCACGAGGAGCCTCAGGTGCCGAACTTCGGGCAGCCCGGACGCGGAGCCCGTCTCCTTCCCGGCATGGTGCTCGCCGTCGAGCCGATGGTGAACGCCGGCGCCCCGGAGGTCGTGGTGAGCGCTGCGGACGGATGGACCGCCAGGACCCGGGACGGGAACCTGTCGGCCCATTTCGAGTTGTCGGTGGCGGTGACGGAGAACGGGCCGAAGGTGCTCGGGGAGCCGCTCGGCCCATGAGAGCCGGAGATTCGACGGCGATCGGAGGCGGGACGCGCCGCTTAAGGAGCGGCGCGCGATTCCCGGCCTCGGAGAGGTAAGACCGGTCCCTATGCCCAAGGAAGAGGCGATCCAGGTCGAAGCCACGGTGGTCGAGCCGCTGCCTAACGCGATGTTCCGGGTGGAGCTCGAGAACAAGCACCGCGTGCTGGCGCACATCTCGGGGAAGATGCGGAAGCACTTCATCCGGATCCTGCCCGGCGATCGGGTGCTGGTGGAGCTCTCGCCCTACGATTTGACGCGCGGGCGGATCGTGTACCGCTACAAGTGACGGCGGGCGCTCGCGGACGGAGACGGTCATGAAGGTCCGTGCATCGGTGAAGAAGATCTGCGAGAAGTGCAAGATCGTGAAGCGGAAGGGTGTCGTCCGGGTGATCTGCGAGAATCCGAAGCACAAGCAGCGGCAGGGTTGACGCGAGGGTCGCGTAAGGAGGCTTGAGCCGTGGCACGTATCGCGGGCGTTGACCTCCCCCCGAGCAAGCGGGTGGAGATCGGTCTGACCTACATTTTCGGGATCGGGCGGTCCCGCTCCCTGATGATCCTCGGCAAGGCCCAGGTGGACCCCGCGACCAAGGTGCGGGACCTGTCGGAAGACGAGGTCGTCCGGATCCAGCGGGTGATCAACCAGGAAGGTCGCGTCGAGGGCGACCTGAGGAAGAGCGTCTCGCTGGACATCAAGAGGCTCATCGAGATCGGTTCGTACCGCGGCATGCGGCACCGCCGCAACCTGCCGTGCCGGGGGCAGCGGACGCACACCAACGCGAGGACCCGGCGGGGGCCGCGCAGGGCCATCGCCGGCAAGAAGCGGGCCGTGGGGAAGAAGGGCTGAGGAAGCGCGTCGACGGCCGCGCGTCGTGGAGGCACCGGGGACCTCGGTCCCCGCTCCGCGCCGACCGGCCGTGAGGAATGAGCATGGCGAAAGCAGCGAAGGCCGCCGGAAAGAAGGGCGGCAAGAAGGAAAAGAAGAACGTTCCCCACGCGGTGGTTCACGTCCACGCGTCGTTCAACAACACGATCGTGACCGTGACCGATCCGAAGGGGAACGTCCTCAGCTGGTCCTCGGCCGGCGTTCAGGGGTTCAAGGGCTCGCGAAAGGGGACTCCCTTCGCCGCCCAGACCGCGGCGCAGGCGGCGGGGAACATGGCGAAGGAACACGGGGTCCGGACGGTGGACGTCCGGGTCAAGGGGCCGGGCGCCGGGCGCGAGTCATCGATCCGGGCGCTGCAGGCCGCGGGAATCGAGATCAAGTCCATCAAGGACGTGACGCCGATTCCGCACAACGGGTGCCGACCGCCCAAGCGGCGGCGGGTCTAGCCGGGTCGAGGAGGTTCGCCAGTGGCAAGGATGACCGGAGCGGTCTGCAGGCTGTGTCGGCGGGAGGGGATGAAGCTCTTCCTGAAGGGGGACCGCTGCTTCAAGGAGAAATGCGCGTTCGAGAGGCGAGGCTACGCGCCGGGCCAGCACGGCCGGCGGCGCTCGAAGGTGCAGGGATACGGGATCCAGCTCCGGGAGAAGCAGAAGGTCAAGCGCATGTACGGAGTGCTCGAGCGCCAGTTCAGGACCTACTTCGCGAAGGCCTCGCGGAAGAAGGGGATCACCGGCGCCAACCTGCTCCAGATGCTCGAGCGTCGGCTCGACAACGTCGTGTACCGGCTGGGGTTCGCCTCGTCACGCGCGATGGCCCGCCAGCTCGTCGCCCACGGACACATCCTCGTCGACGGGCGGAAGGTGGACATTCCGGCGAGCCTGGTGGATTCCGGCTCGGTGGTCTCCCTCAAGGAGGCCAGCCGCAAGAACGAGGCGATCAAGATCTGCCTGGACACCGCCAAGGGGCGCGGCGTCCCGCCGTGGCTCGAGCTCGACGCCGACCGGTTCCAGGGCACGGTGAAGCAAGCGCCGTCCCGGGAGGAGATCACGCTGCCGATCCAGGAGCAGCTCATCGTCGAGCTGTACTCGAAGTAGTCGGCCGGGACGGGCGGGTCACCGTCCCGCGGGAGGACTCGGATGCTCTGGAAGGGGTTTCAGAAGCCGAAGCGGCTCGAGGTCGAGCGGCAGACGCTGACGGCGACGTTCGGCCGATTCTCCGCGCAGCCGTTCGAGCGGGGGTTCGGAACGACCATCGGGAACGCCATGCGGCGGATCCTCCTGTCCTCGATCGAGGGGGCGGGCATCACGGCGGTCAAGATCGAAGGGGTCCTGCACGAGTTCTCGTCGATCCCCGGGGTGGTCGAGGACACGACGGACATCATTCTCAACCTCAAGCAGGTGCCGTTCCGGATCCACAGCGACCACTCCGAGGTCCTGATGCTCGCCGCCGAGGGGCCGAAGGTGGTGAAGTCCGGGGACATCGAGGCCGGCTCGAACGTGGAGATCCTGGACCGCGACATCCCCATCGCCACGCTCAGCGAGGAAGGCAAGATCGCGGTGGAGATGCGCCTGAAGCGGGGTCGCGGGTACGTCTCCGCCGACCAAAACTTCGACGACGACCTGGGGATCGGGTACATCCCCGTGGACTCCGCCCACTCGCCGGTCCGCAAGGTCAACTACATCGTCGAGGACGCGCGGCTCGGGCAGCAGACCGACTACGACAAGCTGACCCTCGAGGTCTGGACCAACGGCGCCGTGACCCCGCAGGACGCGGTGGCGCTGGCCGCGAAGCTCCTCAAGGACCACATGGCGATCTTCATCAACTTCGAGGAGTCCGCCGAGGAGGACATGGAGTTCCCGGTCACCGAGGACGAGCGGCTCCTCGAGACCCTGAACCGGTCCGTGGACGAGCTCGAGCTGTCGGTGCGCTCGTACAACTGCCTGAAGAACGCCAACATCAAGACCATCGGCGACCTGGTCACCAAGTCCGAGGTCGAGATGCTCAAGACGAAGAACTTCGGCCGGAAGTCCTTGAACGAGATCAAGGACATCCTGACCGAGATGGGCCTCGCCCTCGGCATGAACATCGACCTCAAGAAGCTCAAGGCCCGCTCCACGTAGCCGGGATCGGGCGCCGGAGAACCGAACATGAAACACCGGGTAGCCGGTCGGAAGCTGGGGCGCACGTCGGCCCACCGCCTGGCGCTGCTTCGCAACCTGGCCACCGCCCTCTTCGAGAGGGAGCGGATCCGGACCACGCTCATGAAGGCCAAGGAGCTCCGGCCCTTCGCCGAGAAGCTGGTGACGACCGCCAAGAAGGAGACGCTCCACGCCCGGAGGCAGGTGCTGCGGCACATCCACGACCGCGAGGTGGTGGCCAAGCTGTTCGAGACGCTCTCCGCCCGCTTCGCGCAGAGGCCGGGGGGGTACACCCGGATCCTCAAGCTGGGTCCCCGCCGCGGCGACGCGGCGGAAATGGCGATCATCGAGCTGGTCGGCTCCGAGTCGCTCACCTCGAAGAAGAAGAAGGACGCCGCGAAGGCGAAGGGCGCCAAGGAGGCCAAGGAGGCCGAGGCGCCCGCGGGCGCGGAGGAGACCGCGTCGGAGGCGAAGGCGGGAGAGAAGCCCCCGAAGCGGAAGGCCCCGGCGAAGAAGTCGAAGGAGCCCGCCGGGGCCGGGAAGCCGAAGGTAAAGAAGTCCGCCGCGGCCAAGGGCAAGGCCAAAGCGGAGGAGAAACCCCAGGCCGCGAAAAAGGGCGGCGGGAAGCGCGGCAAGAAGCCGGAGGCGTGACGCCTCCCCCAGGAGGCCGCCGGCTCGCGCGGAACGATCGAGAGGGAGCCCGTCGGGCTCCCTCTTTTGCTAGGGGTGGGGGCCGTAGCCCGATCGTCCGGGAGGGGACGTGCCGAAGCGCACCGACATCCGGAAGATCCTGATCGTGGGATCGGGGCCGATCGTGATCGGGCAGGCGTGCGAGTTCGACTACTCGGGAACCCAGGCGGTGAAGGCCCTCCGGCAGGAGGGGTACGCCACGGTCCTCGTCAACTCGAATCCCGCCACGATCATGACCGATCCCCTGACCGCCGACCGGACCTACGTGGAGCCGCTGGTCCCGGAGATCCTGGAGAAGATCCTCGACCGCGAGCGCCCCGACGCGCTCCTGCCGACGGTGGGCGGGCAGACCGGCCTCAACCTCGCGATGGCGCTGGGGGAGGCGGGAGTCCTGGACCGGCTGGGCGTCGAGCTGATCGGCGCGAGCCTCGACGCGATCCGCACCGCGGAGGACCGGTCGGCGTTCAAGGCGGCCGCGGCGCGGGTCGGCCTCGAGACGCCGAGGAGCGGGACCGTCCGCTCGTTCGAGGAAGCGCGCGTTCTGATCCGCGATCTCGGCTTCCCGGCGATCGTCCGCCCGTCCTTCACGCTGGGAGGAACGGGAGGAGGCACCGCATACAACCTCGAGGAGTTCGAGGAGATCGTCCTGGCGGGGCTCGACGCCAGCCCCGTCAGCCAGGTCCTGGTCGAGGAATCGGTACTGGGCTGGAAGGAGTTCGAGCTGGAGGTGATGCGCGACCTGAACGACAACGTGGTCGTGATCTGCTCCATCGAGAACTTCGACGCGATGGGCGTGCACACCGGCGACTCGATCACCGTGGCGCCGGCGCAGACCCTGACGGACAAGGAATACCAGATGATGCGGGACGCCGCCGCGGCGATCATCCGCGAGGTCGGCGTGGCGACCGGCGGCTCGAACGTCCAATTCGCCGTGGATCCCGTCTCGGGGCGGATGGTGGTGATCGAGATGAACCCGCGGGTCTCCCGATCGTCGGCCCTCGCCTCCAAGGCCACCGGCTTCCCGATCGCGAAGATCGCGGCGAAGCTCGCGGTCGGCTACACCCTGGACGAGATCCCGAACGACATCACCCGCTCGACGCCTTGCTCGTTCGAGCCGTCGCTCGATTACGTGGTGGTGAAGATCCCCCGCTGGGCGTTCGAGAAGTTCCCGTCCACGAGCCCGGTCCTCGGCACCCAGATGAAGTCGGTCGGCGAGGCGATGGCCATCGGGCGCACGTTCAAGGAGGCGCTCCAGAAAGCGATTCGCTCGCTCGAGGTCGGACGCGCGGGCCTCGGGGCCGACGGTCGCGATCGGTTCGACGCCTCGCGCCTCAGGGAGAGGCTCCTGACCCCGAACTGGGAGCGGATCTTCTACATCCGGCACGCCCTTCAGGGCGGGATGACCGTGGAGGCGATCGCCGAGCTGACCCGGATCGACCCGTGGTTCCTCGCGCAGATCGACGAGATCGTCCAGCTCGAGGGGCGGCTCCGATCGTTCGATCTCGGCGACGCCCCCTTGACGCTCCTCAGGACGGCGAAGCGCGCCGGGTTCTCGGACCGGCAGGTCGGGTACCTTCTGGGCTCGACCGAGGGGCAGGTCCGCGACCGCCGGAAGTCCGAGGGGCTCGAGGCGTCGTTCAAGCGCGTGGACACGTGCGCCGCCGAGTTCGCCGCGGAAACCCCTTACCTCTACTCGACCTACGAGGAGGAAGACGAGTCGGAGCCCACGGCCCGGCGCAAGGTGATGATCCTCGGCGGCGGTCCGAACCGGATCGGGCAGGGGATCGAGTTCGACTACTGCTGCTGCCACGCCTCGTTCGCCCTCCGCGAGGAGGGGATCGAGAGCATCATGGTCAACTGCAACCCCGAGACGGTTTCCACCGACTACGACACCTCCGACCGGCTCTACTTCGAGCCCCTGACGCTCGAGGACGTCCTCCGCATCGTCGAGAGAGAGCGGCCCGAGGGGGTGATGGTGCAGTTCGGGGGCCAGACGCCGCTGGGCCTCGCGCTCCCGCTCCAGGCGCACGGGGTGGAGGTGCTCGGAACGACGCCGGACTCCATCGATCTCGCGGAGGACCGGCGGCGGTTCGGCGAGCTGCTGGCGGAGCTGGGTATCCCCGCTCCGGAATGGGGGACGGCGAGGTCGCTCGAGGAGGCGAGGGTGATCGCCTCGCGGATCGGCTACCCGGTCCTGGTGCGCCCCTCGTACGTGCTGGGGGGGCGGGCGATGTTCGTCACCCACGAGGAGGAGACGCTCTCCCTGACCATGCGCCGCGCGGTGGAGGCGTCGCCGGAGCACCCCGTCCTGATCGACCGATTCCTCGAGGACGCGTTCGAGGTGGACGTGGACGCGATCGCGGATGGGAGCCGCGTCGTGGTGGCCGGGATCATGCAGCACATCGAGGAGGCGGGTATCCACTCGGGGGACTCGACGTCGGTGATCCCGCCGTACCATCCGGTCGTCGCGGGGAAGATGACGGTCCTGCGGGACTACACGGTCCGACTCGGCCGCGCCCTCAGGGTCCGCGGGCTGATGAACGTCCAGTACGCGATCAGGGACGGCGTCGTGTACGTGCTCGAGGTCAACCCGCGGGCGAGCCGGACCGTCCCGTTCGTTTCGAAGGCGACCGGCCTCCCGCTGGCGAGGATCGCGGCCAAGGTGATGGTGGGGCGGACGCTGGACGAGCTGGGGTTGACCGCGGAGCCCGGGGTCCGGGGCACCTTCGTGAAGGAGTCGGTCTTCCCGTTCGTGAAGTTCCCCGGCGAGGACCCGGTGCTGGGGCCCGAGATGCGTTCCACCGGCGAGGTGATGGGGGTCGCGCCGGAGTTCGGCGTCGCCTTCGCGAAGGCCCAGCTCGCCGCCGGCTGCCGCCTGCCGCTCCGCGGGACCGCGTTCCTCTCCGTGAACGACAACGACAAGGCCAACCTGGTGCCGATCGCGAGGGGGCTCGTGGCCCTCGGATTCGAACTCATCGCGACCGGCGGGACGGCGGCGCACCTCCGCGGCATCGGCCTCCCGTGCCGCGAGGTCTACAAGGTGCTGGAGGGTCGCCCGAACGTCGTGGACATGATGAAGAACGGGGAAATCCACCTCGTGGTGAACACCCCGCTCGGGCGGGAGTCGTACTTCGACGAGAAGGCACTGCGCGTCAACGCGATGCGGCGGGGGATCCCGCTGATCACGACCCTGTCGGCCGGTCACGCCGTCGTCGAGGCGATTCGCGCCATGAGGGAGGGGCCGCTCGAGGTCCGGAGCCTGCAGGAGATCTACGGGGAGCCGTGAGTCCTCGGAACGCGGCCAGCGGGCGACGACGTCACGGGGCCGCGGCGACGTCGTCGCAGCTCATGCAACCCTCGGGATAGGCTCCGCACCCGATCCGCTCACCGGTCTTCCGCTCGACGATCCAGACCACGTCGCAGCGAGCGTCGACGGGGACGACGGCGAGATTCACCCTCAAGATTTCCGGCGGATACCGCCCGAACGGGACATCGGGATTCGGCCGCACCCACGCCCTCGCCCGGACCACGTACGTCTTCCCGGCCGTGAGGTCGAGCTCGATCGCGTGTAGAGCCGCCGGCGCGTCGAGGGACGCGGGGAGCTCCTCTCTCGCGCCGTCCAGCCTGCGGACCGTGACGGGTGCGAAACGGACGACGAGAGCGTGACGTCCCGGCGACACGCGCGCGACCGTGACGCCTTTAGCGTCCGCGCCCTTACCATCGACCCCGGTCCGCGGCGCTTCGCCCAGAGACCGGCCGTCGATGGAGACGATTCGCACCCCCGTGGACTCGCGGCCGCGCCAGGCCTGTGCGGTGAGGGTCGCCGAGTCGGACTTGCCGAGACGGGCCTCCCGCTCCGCCGCCGCGGACGCTCCCACGAGCAGGACCGTGAAGCCGATGGAAAGAACCCGCGCACGACGACTCATGACGAGCCCTCCTCGGAGGTTTCCGGCGCCGGGTCGCGGATGGCCCGGAGCAGGTCCCGCGTCGCGTGACGTTTTGGGTCGCCCACGATGGCGATCCGGATCCCGAGCTCCCCGGCGATCTCGCGCTCGGGGACCGTGCCGACCGCGTAGTCGGTCCCCTTGCAGTGGACCGCGGGGCGGAGCGCGCGCATCAGCGTCTCGACGGTCGGCTCGGGAAAGAGCGTGACGAAGTCCACGCACTCGAGCCCGGCGACCAGCTCGGCGCGCTCGTCTTCCGGGACGATGGGGCGCGAGGGCCCCTTGAGCCGGCGCGCCGAGGCGTCGGAGTTGACGCCGACCACCAGGACGTCGGCCTCCGCCTTCGCCCCCTCGAGATAGCGGAGGTGTCCGACGTGGAGGAGGTCGAACAGGCCGTTGGCGAGCGCGACGGTCCTTCCGGCGGCGCGGAGGGGCGCGAGCGCCTCGACGAGGCGGGGGAGCGGAAGCACCTTCGTCGCCGCGCTCACGGCCGGAACGCCTCCTTCAGGGCCGCCTTGAGCTCGGCGCGGGTCACGGTGGCCGTCCCGACCTTCATGACCACGATCCCGGCCGCGACGTTGGCGAGGATCGCCGCCTCGGCGTACGTCGCGCCGGCGAGGAGCGCGAGGGTGAACGCGGCGATCACGGTATCCCCGGCGCCGGTCACGTCGGCGACTTCTCCGGCACCGAACGCGGGAATGTGGACGGCCGGGCTCCCGCGCTCGATGAGGCACATGCCCTTGGCGCCCCGGGTCACCAGCACGGCCCGGTCCCCGCTGCGGCGCAGGAGCTCGCGGCCGGCGTTTTCCACGGCGCGCCCGCTCCTCAAAGTGCCGAGTCCGAGGGCCCTCTCGACCTCCTCCTGGTTCGGCGTGCAGGCGGTGGCGTAGCGGAATCGCGCGACCCGGGCGCGGGAGTCCACCGTCGTCGTCGGCCTCCTCCCGGCGACGGCGGCTCGGACGACCGCGGGAGCGCCGGCTCCGTAGCCGTAGTCGCCGACGAGGAGCCCTTCGGCCCCGGCGAGCGCTCGCCTCGCGCGAGCGGCGACACCCGCCGACACCGGAGTCGGCAGATCGCCGTGAGTCGCTCCTCGATCGAGCCGCACGATCTGCTGTCGCCGCGTGTGGACGCCCCCCGCGACGATCCGGCTCTTGGACGGGGTCTCGTACCCCCGCGCGACGGCGATGGCGGTCGTTGGCACCCCGATCGTCCTCAAATGCGCGAGAAGCCTCGCGCCGGGCTCGTCCCGCCCGACGATTCCGACGGGGACCGGCCGGGCATCGAGGGCGCGGAGGTTCGCGACCGCGTTCCCTGCGCCGCCGGGCACCGACACGGTCTCGAGGCGCTCGAGGATCAGCACCGGGGCTTCCCGAGAGATGCGGGCGATGTCGCCGTTGACGAACTCGTCCGCCACCAGGTCGCCGAGCACCACGACCCGACGTCCCGCGAACCGGTCCACGACCGCTCGGAGGTGCGAGGCGTCGGCCGTCCGCGCGGCGCTCAAGGCGCGGCTCCCGGCGCGCCCGCGCCGCCGTCCCGACCGAGGATCCACTCGACGGCGTCCAGCAGATCCTCCGCGACGTGGTCCGGCCGCGCCGGCCAACGGGCGGCGCGGTGCTCGATCTCGCCTCGCCCGTACCCCGTCAACACCAGGATCGTCGTGACACCGACCCGCCGCCCGGCCTCGACGTCCCGGATCGAGTCGCCGATCATGTAGGAGCGCGTCGGGTCGATGCCCAGCTCGTCCCGGGCGCGCAGCAGCATGCCGGGGCGCGGCTTCCGGCATTCGCAGTCCTTGCGGTACGGCCCGTCGCCGGCGTCGGGGTGGTGCGGGCAGTAGTAGATCGCGTCCAGCACGGCGCCCTCCGCCGCGAGCATCTCCCTCACCCGATCGTGCACCCGATGGACGAGGTCCTCGGTGAAGTAGCCGCGGGCGACCCCGGCCTGGTTGGTCACCACGACGGTCTTGAATCCCGCCTCCCGGGCCCGGCGGATCGCGGCGGCGCTCCGCGGCAGGAGCCGGATCCGGCTGACGTGGTTCACGTAGCCGACCTCGTCGCAGACGGTTCCGTCGCGGTCCATCAGGAGGGCGCGGGCGGACGGAGCGCTCACGGGGTTCGTTCCCTCGGCGTCGTCTTCCAGCGCCGGTGCATCCAGAGCCAGAGCTCCGGGTGAAGTCGGACCCACTTCTCCACGACCGCCGTGGCGTCCGCCGTGAGACGCAGCACGTCGGCCTCGTGATCGCCGGAATCAGGGACCTCGACCTCGGGCTCGTACACGACCTTCCACGCTCCCCCGTCGAGCGGGACGGAGAAGACCGGCACCACCGCCGCCCCGGTCCTCAGCGCGAGCAGGGCCAGCGTCGGCGTCGTCGATGCGGGACGCCCGAGGAACGGCACGAACACCCCCAGGTCTCGCGCGTCCTGATCGATCACGATGGCGACGCCGATGCCGCAGCGGATCGCTCTCAGCATCTCACGGACCGCGTTCCGCTTGTGGATTATGACATTTCCCGAGCCGCTCCGGAGCTTCGCCAGCGTCCGCTCCAGGAACCGGTTGTCGAGCGGTCGGGCTACGAGCGCCAGAGGCATGCCGAGGTATCCCTGCATCAGGGCGACGAGCTCCCAGTGGCCGTAATGCGCCGAGAACAGAATGACCCCTCGGCCGCGCGCGTATGCGGCGCGGATGTGCTCGAGGCCCTCGTAGCGCACGGCGGCGCCGACGGATTCGGCGGAGAGCCTCGGGAACGCCAGAGCCTCGAAGAGGATCCTCCCGAAATGCCGCCAGCAAGCCTTGGCGATCCGGCGCACCTCGCCCTCGGGGAGCGATGCGCCGAGGATCGTGCGGAGGTTCTCGAGGGCGATCCTCCGATGCGTCCGGTCGATAGCATAGGCGAGCCGTCCCGCGCCCGAGCCGACCGCCGCGAGCGCCCGTCGCGGAACGACGCGCGCGATGCCGACGATCACCGCGAAGGCCGCGGCCTCCAGGAGGAAGCGGATCGCCCTCAAGGGAGGAATCCCGCGAGGGCCGTCCGCACCAGGCGGAGGAGCGCCTCCTCGTCGTGCACGACGGTCTCGATGCGGAGGGCGAGGAGAGAATCAACTGCCGGACTCGGAACGCGCACCCGGTCCTTCTCCGTCGTGACGAGAGCGGCTCGGTGCGTCCTCGCGAGCTTCCTCAGCCCCTCGATCTCGCGGGGAAGATACGGGTGATGATCGGGAAAGACCCGCGCGGCGACGACCTCGACCCCCTCCTCCTCGAGGTCCCGAAGGAACGGGACCGGGTTCCCGATCCCGCAGAACGCCACGACGCGCTCCGGCTTCAGCGCCGGCTCCGAGGCCGCGCCGACGAATCCGGCGCGTCGGTGCCCCGCGCGGATCACGGGCGTTCCCGGCGCGTAGCGCGCCACGGTGCCCGCGAGCGCGGAGACGTCGGCGTCCGGGAGGCACCGCGTCACGATGACCGCGGAGGCCCGCGCCAGAGCCCCAGCCGGCTCGCGGAGCGGTCCCGCGGGGAGGAGCCGGCCATTTCCGAACGGCGAAGCGCCGTCCAGGAGGACGAGGTCGAGGTCGCGCGAGAGACGGCGGTGCTGGAACCCGTCGTCGAGCACCACGACGTCCGCTCCCTCGACCGCCGCGGCCTTAGCACCGGCGACGCGATCCGACCCCGCCAGCACGGTCACGCCGGCGAGCGCGAGGGCCAACAGCACCGGCTCGTCGCCACAGACCTCGGGGCCGGCCAAGGGGCCGCCGCCGGAGGAAACGAGGAGCGGGCCCTTGCCGGCGCGCCCGCCGTACCCCCGGGTCACGATCGCCGGCCTCCGTCCTTCGGCTTGGAGTCGGCGGACGAGCCAGGCCACCAGCGGCGTCTTTCCCGCTCCCCCGGCCACGAGATTCCCCACCGACAGAACGGGGATCGGCGCGCTCGTCGACGCCCCCGGCCGGTCGTACCGACGGTTCCTTGCGCGGACCGCGTACCCGAACGCCCAGGCGAGCGGCATGAGCGCCGTCGAGATCAGCCCGCCGCGAGGTGGCCTCACGAGCGATCCAGGAGCGAGAGCACGACGGCGACCGTCCGCTCGAGCGCGCCGCGGTTGGTGCGGACGACGCCCCCGGCCGCACGGGCGATCCGCCGGCGTTCCTCACCGTCGCGAACGAGGAGTTTCCACGCCTCCGCGAGAGCCGCGGGGCTCAGGACGCGGATCGCGCCGCCGGCTCCCAGAAGGGCTTCCACCGTCTCGGTCACGTGGCTCGTGTGCGGGCCGACGAGGACCGGCGCTCCCGCCGCGGCCGGCTCCAGGACGTTGTGCCCTCCGATCGGCACCAGGGTCCCCCCGACGAAGGCCGCGGTGGCCATCGCGTAGAGCGACGCCAACTCTCCCACCCGGTCCACGAGCAGGACGTCGGCCCGACCGGCCTCGACATCGGCGCCGGCGGTCAGCCGGTGATGCGAGAGGCCTCGATCGACCATCTCCGAAGCAACCTCGCCCGCCCGCTCCGGATGTCTCGGGGCCAGCACCAGGTAGAGCGACGGGTGCTCGGCCCGCGCCTCGGCGAAAGCGTCGAGCACCATCGACTCCTCGCCCGGCCCGGTGGAGCCGGCGAGGACCACGGGACGGCCCTCGGCGATCCCGAACCTAAGGCGTAACGAAGCCTCCGACGCCGCGGGAACGGGTAGGTCGTATTTGACGTTTCCAGTCACCGTCAGCGCCTCTCGCCTCACTCCCAGCTCGACGAATCGCTCGGCCTCGTCCGGGCTCAAGGCGGCGACTTTTGCGAGGCCCGCGAGGAGCGGCGAGAAGAGGCGGCGGAATCTCCGATATCGCGCCATCCGCTCCGGAGCGAGACGCCCGTTGATCACGGCTACCGGGACGCCGCGGCCGAAGGCCTCGTGGAGGAGGTTCGGCCAGATCTCGGTCTCGACGAGCACGAGCACCCTCGGACGTATGCCGTCGAGCACACGGCCGGGGAGCCCCGCGAAATCGAGCGGGGCGTAGAACGCCGCCTCCACCATCGGGGGCGACGGAAGCTGGCCCCGGCCGGACCGGGTGACCGCGGATGCGGCGAGGGGCACCCCGGGCCTCTCCGCGCGGAGGGCCGCGGCCAGGAGCCTCACGATGCGCGCTTCCCCGACCGAGGCTCCGTGGATCCAGATGCCTCCCGGCGGCATGTCGGGAAGCCGCCGCGCCCGGCGCTCCTCCCACTCCCTCACGGCCTCGGGGCTCTTACCCGCCGCGACCTCGAGGAGCGGAGGGAGGGCCCGGAGCGGCAGGGCCAGCGTGTTGTACGCCCAGAGCATGGTCGGCGTCCTCCGGTCCCGCTACCGATGGCGGTCCGTCCCGCGCCACTATAATGGCAGCCGTGCGCCGGATCTATCTGGACCACCACGCGACCACACCGCTCCTTCCGGAGGTCCGGGCGGCGATGGAGCCGTACCTCGGGGACCGATTCGGCAACCCGTCGGCGGCTTCGGTCTACCCCGAGGGCCGCCAGGCCCATGAAGCGGTCGAAGCGGCTCGAGCGAAGGTGGCCGCGCTCCTCGGGGCCAGGCCGTCCGAGATCGTCTTCACGTCGGGGGCCACCGAGTCCGACAACTGGGCGCTCAAGGGGGCCGCGTGGGCGCGGCAGCCTGGGAAGGACCATCTGATCACCTGCGCCATCGAGCACCAAGCGGTGCTGGAGCCGGCCGCGTGGCTCGGGCGGCGGGAGATCCGCGTGACGACGCTCGGCGTGGACTCCGATGGACGAGTCGATCCCGACTCGGTCCGTCGCGCGATCGGCCCGGGCACGTTCCTGGTCTCGATCCAGATGGCCAACGGCGAGATCGGCACCGTCGAGCCCGTGGAGGCCATCGGCGAGATCTGCCGCGAGCGCGGCGTCCTCTTCCACGTGGACGCGGCGCAGGCGGTCGGGAAGATCAGGGTGGCGGTCGGCTCGATCGGAGCCGACCTGCTGTCGCTGTCGGCCCACAAGATCTACGGGCCGAAGGGGACGGGCGCGCTGTTCGTCAGGCGGCGGGTGCGGATCGAGCCGCTCCTCCACGGGGGAGGGCAGGAGCGGGGCCGGCGCTCCGGGACGGTGCACGTGGCCGGGGTCGTCGGCATGGGGGCGGCGTGCGAGGCCGCGGCCCGGGACCTCGACGGGCTGGCCTCCCGACTCGCCGCGCTGAGGGACCGCCTGTGGGAGGGGATCTCGTGCCGGATCTCGTCGGTCCGGCGCAACGGCGATCCGGTCCACGCCCTGCCTCACAACCTGAGCGTGACGTTCGAAGGGGTCTACGCGCAGGCGCTGGTTCAGGCGCTCCGATCGGTGTCGGCGTCGAGCGGGTCGGCCTGCTCCTCGTCGAATCCGGAGCCGTCCCACGTTCTGAGGGCGATCGGGCTGCCCGACGCGCTCGCGGACGCCTCGCTCCGCTTCGGCCTGGGACGCGACAACACCGCGGACGACATCGACGAGGTCGCCGAGTCGCTGTCCCGGGCGGTGGACCGTCTCCGCTCCCTCTCTCCGGTCTGACGCACGTTCGCGCCGTTCCCTTCGAGCTTTTTCGGAGACCTGGCGAGGGTTTGTCCCGCGGGCGTGCCGGAACCTATATTCCCCGCATGATCGACGACGGGGAGGAGCCGCTCGCGGCGAGCGGAGAACCGGTCAAGGTGTCCGCCGGGATCCCACCGATCCGGCGGAGGGGGAGGATCCTCTTCTCCCTCCTCGCGGTCTTCGTGATCGTGGGGCTCGTCCCGCTCGCCACCGTCGCCTGGAAGCTGATCGACGTCAACCGGGAAGCTCTCAAGACGTCCCAGCAGGAGTACCAGCTCCTGATGGCCTCATCGGTGGCGCGGGACGTGGACGGCCAGGTGGATGCCCTCCGCGCCCAGCTCTCGTCCCTGGCGAAAGGAATCGGCGGCCTCCTGGGGCATTCGGGGACGGTCGATCCGGAGACGATCCGCCGGGCGCTCGCGGACATCGCGGACGACCGGATGACCTACCTCCGCTACATGGATTTCCGCGGCGGGATGGTGGACACCCGCTCGACCGCCACACTCCCGCCGGACCTCGACGCGCTGTTCTTCGCGGGACTCAGGCGATCGGCGGAGTCCATGTCGGAAGGACGCGGAGGGACCACGGTCCCGACGATCTCGGAGCCGATCCTCCTCGCCGGCGGCGCTCCCCGAGCGGTGGCGATCCTCTCCGCACCGGTGGTCTCGGGGGGGATGTTCCGCGGGATTCTCTCGGCCCTGGTCGACCTCCAAGCCGTTTGGGACGGCGTGGCCGGCGGGAATCGGACGGGCCACACGATGTTCGCCCTCGACTCCAAGGGAAGGGTCTTCGCCACGAGCGCGCGAAGCAGCGAGGCGCCGGACCGTGACTTCGCCCGGTCGGAGATCGCCCGGAAGTTCCTGAACGCTCCCGGCCGCGCCCGCGAGACGATGCCCTTCACCCTGCAGCGGAACGGGAAGCCGGAGCGGTACCTCGGCTCGTACGAGGTCACACGGGAGGGGTGGGGCGTCTTCGTTCAGGCCAAGGAGCGCCAGGTCTACCTCCCGGTGCGGGACATGGTGGCGAGCACGCTCCGTTGGGCCCTCCTCGCGCTCTCCCTGGCGATCCTGGCCGCCGTCGTGTCCGCCGGGACGCTGTCCACACCCATCGACCGTCTCGCCGCCGCGACGCGGGCGTTCGCGGCGGGGGATCTCTCCCACCGCGTGCAGGTCCGGTCGCGGAACGAGATCGGCGAGCTGGCCGAGGCGTTCAACCGGATGGCGTCTCAGATCGAGGACTCGATCGGACGTCTGAAGCAGGCCGCCGAGGAGAACAACCAGCTGTTCCTCGGCACCATCCGCGCCCTGGCCCAGGCGATCGACACCAAGGACCCGTACACCCGGGGCCACTCGGTCCGCGTCAACAAGTACTCCGTGATCATCGCTCGCTACATCGGCCTGCCGCGGGACGAGATCCAGAACATCCACGTCGCCTCGCTGCTGCACGACGTGGGCAAGATCGGGATCGACGACGCGATCCTCAAGAAGCCCGCGCGCCTCACCGCGGACGAGATGTCGGTGATGAGGACGCACACCGCCCTGGGCGCGAGCATCATGTCGCCGATCCGCCAGATGGCCAAGATCCTGCCCGGGCTGAGGAGCCACCACGAAAGGTGGCGCGGGGACGGGTACCCGGACGCGCTGGAGGGCGAGGCGATCCCGCTCATGGCCCGCATCATCGCGGTCGCCGACACCTTCGACGCGATGACGACGACCCGGCCCTACCAGCGAGCCTGCACGTTCGAGGACGCGGTCCGACGACTGAACGAGATGAAGGGGACCGCCCTCGAGGAGAAGGTCGTGGAGGCGTTCAACCGCGCGTACCACGCCGGCGAGTTCCGCCCCGAGGAACGCGCGTCCCAGGCGGTACAGTCCGCGACGGCCTGAAGCTCCTACTCGAGCTTGATCCGCTCCGGCGGCACGTCCATCGACGCGATGGACCGGCCGGCGTCGAGCTCCCTCAGCATCCAGTCGAGCCGGACCTGTTCGTGGCCCCGCATCATGTGGAACGACCGGAGCCGCGGGATCCGCACGGCCTTGAGGGTCGGGATCGCCTGCTTCCCCGAGGCCACGGCGAGGTAGATCAGCACGTCGATGTCCCGTCCCTCGCTCCGCTCGGCCGACGCTCGAAGGGCGTCGGTCATCTTCGGGTCGCCGAGCCGCCGCGCCGCATAGGCCGCCATGTCCCGGATGGGCTGCTTCTCGAGTGAGTCGTATGCCGGGTCGAGGAGGACGTGCTCGACGAGGGAGGCCGCCGCCGGGGATGCCCCGGCGGCGGTGGCGCGCAGGATCTCCACCTGATCGTCCGGCTTCGCTCCGGCGAACAGGTCCGCGAGGCCCCGGTCCGCCTCTTCGCCCCCGATCTCACCGAGTCGCGTGTAGGCGAGGCGACGAAGGCCGGGGTCGTCGCCGGCCGCCGCGGCGAGCCACTTCTTGACGTCGTCCTGATTCTCCCGGATCGCGGTGAGGCGACGGAGCAAGCCGTCGAGGTACGCGATCAAGGTCGGATCGGTCTGGACCTTGCCCGCCTCGCGGACTCCCACGATCGCGTCCCAATACCGCAAGGCGACCATCGCGTCGCCGAGGGCGTAGACGTCGCTCCACCGGCTGGCATCCGCGAGCGGCGACGCGAGATACCCCTTCAGAAGGCGCTCCGCGATGCGCGGCCCCGCCCGGCGCTCCTTTGCGGCGACGAGGGGACCGAGGACGCTCTCGACCAGAGGCCAGCGCGGATCCGAGAGGAGCGCGAGCAGCGTCTCCATCGCGCCGGCACCGCCGATCATCGCGATCGAGTTCACCGCGTGGATCGCCACGGTGACTTCCTTGTCCTGTAGAGCCGTCCGGAGCAGGTTGAGCCCCTTGGGGTCTCCGATGGTTCCCAGGACGTTCGCGATCCACATCCGGTCGAGATAGTCCCTCCTGCCCCAGTACCCGCTCAGGGGCTCGATCGCCGCCTCGCCCGAGATCTCGCCGAGCGTGCGGTAGAGCGGCATCCGCACCGACGTCTCGCTCTCGACGTCGAGGCGCGCCACGATCTCCTTCGCCTTCCCGGCGGGCCTGAGCTGCTCGAGGGCGACGGCCGCCGCCGCGCGTGGGATCGACTCGCTGTCCGTGAGCATCTCGAGGAGCGGGGGGATGCCGGCGAGGCTACCGAGGCGCCCGATCGCCCGCGCCGCCGCGGCGCGAACCCCGAGATCCGAGTGCTTGAGATAGGGGAGGATCTTGGGCAGCGTCGACGGATCCGCAATCCGTCCCAGCGCGTCCAGGACGGAGGTGAGGTCCCGCGTCATCTCGGGGATCTCGGCGTACTTCTGCGCCTGGGCGAGGAGCCGCGGGATGCTCGCCGGCGCGGTCAGCGCGCCGACGACCTCGATGCCGCTCATCTGCTCGAACAGCTCGACCGTCGCGGCCCTGAGCCGGCCCGAGTTCAGGAGATCCACGGCGTCCACCTCGCCGAGCATCGCCAGCCCGTAGCACGCCCAGAGCTTCTTCTTGCGGGCGAGTCCGCCGGAGTCCTTGTCGGCCTCCGCGACCGCCGTTCGGAGCGCCTGGACCGACGCGTCGCACTTCACCCGGCCAAGCACGCGGCATGCCAGGGGATAGTTCGGGGTCCTCGGCGCGGTGAATTCCGGCACGATGAACTCGACCATCGGAGGGCCGAGAGCCACGAGCCGCCGCTCGATCGACGAGCGCTCGATCTTGTGGTCCGCGGCGTCGGTCAGGATCGCCTCCACGGCCGCTCGAATCCTCTCGTGCTCGATCATCGCCTGAGCGCTCTCCGACGGCTCCTGCGGGTTCGGCTCCGACGCGATCGCGGTGCCCGCGGCCATCGCGATCAGTAACGCCAGCGGCAGGATCACGCGAAGAATTCGGCGCACGGCAGGTCCTCCCATCAGCGCAGCTCGGCTTGCGACTATATCCCGCGCCCCGCGACGCCGCCAAGTCGCGAGGGTGCTCCAGAGGCCCGCGACGTGAACTCGAGGTTCAGGCTTGATTTTCGTCCGCCTTTCGCTAATAACTAGTGCGGGAGGTCGCACATGGCCCTGACGCGCCGGCAGCGGGAGGTCCTGGACGTGATCCGGGAGTTCATCGGGACGAACGGGTACTCGCCGAGCCTCGAGGAGATCGGGAAGTCCCTCGGCCTCTCCTCGGTCGCGACGGTCCACAAGCACGTCTCGCACCTCGTCGCGAAGGGATACGCGCGCCGGATCTGGAATCAGAACCGCTCGATCGAGCTGACCCCGGGGCCGGAGGTCCCACTGGCTCGGAGCGTGCCGGTCGTGGGGCTGCTCGCGGCGGGTGTCCCGATCGTGACGGTTCCCGACGGCGGGACCGTCGTGATCGCTGCGGGCCTGGCGCCCGAAGGGCTCAAGGCCCATGCGCTCCGGGTCGTCGGCGACTCGCTCCTCCCTGCCGCCATGCGAGATGGCGACCTCGTGATCGTCGAGGAGCGGGTGGAGGCCGCCGACGGCGAGACGGTGGTCGCGATCCTGGACGAATCGCGGTCCGCGGTCGCGACCCTACGTCGCGACCGGGACAGGACGTGGCTCGAGGCTCATCCGGGGGAGCCGTTGACGGTCTCTCCGGCGCGCGTCGAGATCCGGGGGGTGTTGCTCGGACTCGTTCGCAGGTACCCGAAGCCGTGAGCCTCGAAAACTCCCGTCTCAGGTTCCAGGACCCTAGCGGATCCGTCTGGCTCGACGGGCGCCTCGTCGAGCCGCGGGAGGCCGCGATCCTCGTCACCGATCCGGCCATACAGTTCGGCCTGGGAGTCTTCGAGTCGCTGGCCCTGCGCGCGGGGCGCGCGCTCGAGCAGAGCGCGCACGTCGACCGCCTGTTCGCGTGCGCGGCGCGCCTCGGCGTCCCCCTGCCGGCGAGAGCCGAGCTGGAGTCGGCCATCGCAGGGGCCGCGGCCGGCGTCGAGGGAGGCTGCGGCTGGCTTCGGGTGATCGCGAGCCGGTCGGGCCGATGCGCGGTGTTCGCGGGAAGGATGGATCCGTCCGAGGAGGGGAGGAGCGTGCGTGCGGTCCTGCTCCCCTGGCGGCGCAGTCCCGCCGACGTTCTCACCGGGCTCAAGAGCCTGAACTACGCGGCGAACGTGCTGGGCCTCGAGGAAGCCGAGCGGCGGGGCGCCGAGGAAGGGCTCTGGCTCAACACGCGAGGCCATCTCGCGGAAGGATGCTCGAGCAACCTGTTCGTGGTGAGATCGCGCGCGATCTTCACGCCGGCGGAGCGCGACGGGATCCTGCCGGGGATCGTCCGCGGGCTCGCGATCGACGCCGCCCGCGGCCTCGGTCTCCCGATCCACGAGGGGAAGGTGCGCGTTCCCCGGCTGCTTCGGGCGGACGAGGCGTTCCTGACGTCGAGCACCCGGGGCGTCCGGCCCCTGGTGGAATTCGAGGGGAAGCCAGTGGGTCGCGGGCGGCCTGGCCCGGTTACGGCCGCGATCGCGGAGGAGGTCCGCAGGCTCCGCGGGATCGACACGGCGGAGGCGGCGCGCCGGCGTACGTGATAGAACGTCGCCGCGGACTCGCGTCAGAGGGAGGATCACGGGATGGAGCAAGGCGTCACACAAGCGACGGGCTGGATCGTCGCCACCCCTCATGCCTGGACCTTCATCGCGATCTGGGCCGTCGTGGTCCTGGCTTACGGCATCTGGCGCTCGCGGGGTGAGGCGACGCAGGACACGATTCGGCCGTCGGGGCCGACGGGGTAATCCTCGCAGCGGGACCTCGAGCCGGCGACTGCGACCATCCGTGGCGCGATTCGGGATTGGTGGCTCGGGACGGAATTGAACCGCCGACGCAGGGATTTTCAGACGGGTCCCAGAGCTTGTCGTTCCGACGTTTTCGCGAAACGGCGCGGTTTCCTTATCCGAGATATCCGACTAATACGCTAGAATTGCCTTAGCGGGGTCCCTGCTCGGTCCCTACTCGGAACGCACGACAACCCGCGACCGGGGGCAGGCATGGCGACGCAACAGGCTCTCGATCGACTCACGGCCATAATCAAGCAGCTCGACGATGTGGATCGCGAGAAACTTCTCCGGCGAAACCTCGGAGAAGAGTCGATCGAGAAGGCGATAGGTCCGGGCCTCGAGCAACTCGACCAGGTAAAGCACTTCGTCGTGACGTACGCGCAGCAAGTTCACGACAGCCTGGTCGAAGGTATGCGGGGCGTCCTCGAGGGGATACGGACCCTGCTCGCGACCCAGGCGGCAAGGCCGAACGTTGAGTATCTCTCCCAGCGGCAGGTCTTCCTTACCGAGTTCGCCCGGCAACTCGAAGACACGAAGGTCCACATGCCGGGCTTCGTTACCGCAGCGATCGTCGAGCGGGGATTCCTAGAGGACGAAGGCATCCGACGCGAGTACGAGAAGACGGTCACCGAACTCAAGCGCGAATCTGCTGCGACGCTCGCGGCAGTGAAGGAAGAAGCAGAGAAGGCCGTAGCCGGCGCCAAGGAGCTCGCGGATCAAATCGAGCAGCGCGCGCGGCGGACCGCCGCGAAAATCTCGCTGAAGGAGGCGCAGGAGCAGTTCACCTCCGCCACCGTCGACCTTTCCGGGAAGATCAAGCTGTGGGCCAGGTGGACGCTCGGGGCACTCGGCCTCTTGGTTGTGGTCCCACTCGCATTCATGCTGTGGCCACTGCCCAAAGGCGAAGCGTGGCCCGTCGCGCTCTATCACACGCTCCTTCGTATGATCGTGTTGAGCGCGGCGGCGGGCTTTTCCACGTTCTGTCTTCGAATGCTCCGGGCACACATTCACATGAGCGAGAAGAATAAGCACCGCGTTCGAGTCGCCAATAGCGTGGAGAGCTTTGTGAACTCCGCAGTGGATCCGCAGCAAAGGGATCTGATCCTCGCAAAACTCGCGGAGGCCATCGTCGACTTCGGCGACTCGGGCCTGATCCGACACGAACACGACGACACTGGTTCCCCAGCCCTTTCCGGCGACACGATCGGAAGAATCCTGAGCGCGCTGAGTTCGAGGAAGTAGCGAACGGCGCCAACCCAGGAGGTTTGAATGGGAGTCCTAGACGCCCTCAAGGATGCCGGTCAGCTTGCCAAGGGGCTCGCGTCGATTGAGGACAAACAGAAGCTCCTCGATCTCCAGGTCGCAGCCCTCGAGATCGCACAGCGAAATGCCCAACTCGAGCAGGAGAACCGGGAGTTGCGCGAGAAACTGCGGATCCGGGACGAGCTCACGTTCCGCGAGAACGTCTACTGGCGCGACGGCCAGGCGGACAAGGGCCCATTTTGTCCCCCGTGCTGGGACTCGCGCGGGCTACTTGTCCATCTCACGGAAACCACGCCCAATGTGCAGTACGACTGTAGGTCGTGCGGCAAATACTTCACTCTTCGGCCCGCCCCGCCTGTGATACCTCGGCGCGGCGTAAAAGAAGATCCTGACCCCTTCAGACGTTTCTAGGTTCCATCCCGGCGCGCTCGGGCGGGAGGCAGGATGGCTCATAGGTCAGCGCGGTCCGTCTTGACGGTGCTCCACCAGGAGCGGAGCGCGGACTGCATCACGTTCCACGAGTGCAGGTATCAGCGCCCCCACGGCGTCCGCGGGCTCGGGGACGTGCTCGTTATCGTCGCGACCGGCGAGACCCCGAAGGGAGATGAGTGGCGCCGCTATTCCCGATCAAGCGTCGCTTGGTTCCGTTGGCGTGAAGGTCGGCGGACGCCTTACGAGCCCGAGCGTTGCTTTGAGCAAAGGAAGCCGGTCCCCGCGCTGGCGGAGAAAGTGGACCGACTCCGGCGACACGTCGAGAACAGCGGGCACTTCTCACACGGTCCGCTCGGCACCGCGGGGCCCGTCGAAGGCAAAACGCTAGTCTCGCGGGAGAGAGTCGGGCCGGTGGTCCTCGAGTTCCTCTTCGCGCTCGCGGCTCCGATGCTTCCGGTCAAGGGAGAGTCCCGAAGATGGGAAGGGCTGAGTGTGCCCTGCTGGAAGGCTTACTGCATGGCGCAGGCGAAAGAGGATCCGGCGGAGCGTCGAGGGCAACTGCACTCCCTGTTCTGGACGCTGCACCGAGGCTGCCCGTCCCTCGACCGCGCCCCCGCGAATATTCAAGGCCTCGTGAAGCGGCAACTCGCTCTCCGGTCGCAACGCGGGCGGCGCTGGGGACCCCGGCACGAGAAGCCGGAGACCCTCGTGCTCGAGCTCGCCGCGAAGATCCTCCGATGCAGCGTCGAGACGCTCAAGCGCCGCGTCGTCTTTGCCTACCGTACTGACGGCTCTCTCGACCCGTGGAGCATCGGCCTGTCCTGACCTGCCGGTTTCGTACCCCCTTGTCATCCGTGACATGCCGCGGCGGGAGGCCCTATAACCTGGGCCATGGCGGACACAAATGTTCTTGAGGTTGTTGACGGCCCCGCCAGAGTGATCCGGCGGGCCCGGCGAATTCTCGGCCTCTCGGTTCACGAGCTGGCGCTCCGCGCCGATTGCTCGCCGTCGCACCTCTCCCGCGTCGAGCGCGGCCTCGCCCGGCCTGGCCCGGACCTGCTCGCGCGGGTCCTCGAGGTCCTAACCGTTGAGGAGCCGCGGCTGTGAACGCGCCGGCAGGCGAGCGCCTGACCTACAGGACGCGAGAGGCCGCGGAAATGTTGGGCGTTCCGCTGTCGACGCTCCACGATCTGATCCGCCGCGGCGTCCTCGAGGCGGTGCGGCTCGGAGGAGCGGAAATCCTCGAAACACGGAACGGCGTCCGTCGGCGGAGGCGCGGTCTCGTGCTCATTCCGGCCGCAGCTCTCTCAGAGATGATCGAACGGAACCGGGTTCCGGCGCGGGAGCGGAAAACGGGGGCTGCATGAGTATCCGCATCGTTCCGACAGAAGACGACGGCCGGACCGTCTACGCGCCGCGGGTTTTCTGTGACCATTGCGGCCAGGAGATCACCGACGCCGGCCGGGCCATGTTCGCCTGGCCGTGGGACGAAGCGCGAGCCGGCGACTCGACGGCGCCCCTCTTTCTTCACAAGGGACCTTGTGCCGAGACCGCCGCTCCGCGCGAGACGCACGGGTGGGACGAGCTGGAACGGTTTCCGCTGTTCCTCGCGGCCAACATCGGCGCCGACCTTGAGCGGGCGAAGCGATCCGCTCAATTCATGGCGAGGCTCTGACGTGGACCAGGCCGCGGCGATCCGCGAAGCCGAAGCGGTGAAGGGCGCGGCCCGGGGATGGGCTTTCACCCCGGTCAACGGCAAGGTCCCAACGCTTCCCGGATGGCCCGATCTACCCAAGCCCGATGCGGAGCAAATCCGCCAGTGGGCGCGAGCCGGGAACATCGGCCTTCGGTGCGGGAGCGTGTCGGGTGTGGTGGTGGTAGACGAGGATAGGCACAAGGGCGGCCGTCTCGATAGCGTACCTCGGACCCCGACCGTGGAGACTGGCGGAGGCGGCAAACAGTACTATTTCGCGGCGCCCCCCGAGCCCATCGGGAACACGGCCGGGCGGCTCGCCCCCCACGTCGATACTCGCGGGGACCGTGGACAAGTCGTATTTGTAGGGAGCGTCCACCCGGAGACGGGCCGCATCTACCGATGGGCGGACGGTCTCTCGCCGGATGACGTGCAGCTCGCGCCGTTCCCAGCGGATTGGCTTACGAAACTCCGCGGCGGGAACGGGAACGGACACCAGACTCCCGCAAAGGCGTCCGTGGCGGTGGCCGTCCCCGATGCTTACGGCCGTTCGGCTCTCGAGGCGGAATGTCGGGCCGTCCGCGAGGCGCCCGCCGGCACCCGAAATGACACCTTGAACCGCGCGGCGTTCAATCTCGGGACGCTCGTGGGAGGCGGGATCCTCGAGCGCGTGACCGTGGAGGATGCGCTCCTCGACGCGGCGTGCGCCTCCGGACTCGTGTCCGACGACGGGGAGCGGAGCGTCCGAGGGACGATCGCCTCCGGCCTCAAGTCAGGGATCGCGGAGCCGAGGCGCCCCGAGCCGACGCGACAAGGCACACCCGCCCCCGCGGCCGTCGAGGTGGATACAGACGCGCGCGACTCGTCCACCCCGCCCGAATGGGTAGACGCGCCAGAGCGCGACGGGGCAACCCGGCAAGCGCCACCGGCAGAGCCGACCTCCCGGCGTGTCGCCGAGGCCGCCATCTGGCGGAGCGCGGACGTGTACGAGCTGCTCATCGCAGAGCCCGCGCCGGTCCCGTTCTTGGCCGATCGGTTTCTAGCGCGGCAAGAACTGGCGCTCCTCACCGCACCGCCGAAGGAGACGAAAACTTGGGTAACACTCGCGGCGGCCGTCGACCTGGCGCTAGGCCGGCCGGTTCTCGGGCTCTTCGCCGTCGAGCGCCCGCTCCGGGTCCTCCTCGCCGACGAAGAGATGGGGCTCCGGAAGATTCAACGCCGGTTGCAACGGATCACCCTCGGCCTTGGCCTCACTGACAACGACCTCCGCGCCGTCGCGGAACGGATCAATCTTCGGCCACAGCAAGGCATGGGGCTCACGTCGGACGAAGGAATCGAGGCTCTCCGCGTGGCCCTCGAGGCGTTCCGGCCCGACGTGGCGATCTTCGACAGCTTCGCCGCATTCACTAGCGGTATCACCAGCGAGAACGACAACGCGGCCAGGCGCCGGTTCTACAACGCCGCGATCGCACCCTTTAAGCAGAGTTACGACCTGGCCGTCATGATGACCGCGCACCCGCCGCTCCCGTCGCAGAACGCGGCCCCTGACGCGAAGACCCGCCCGCGCGGAGGCGGAGACATTCTCGCCGTCGCCGATCGGGCGTTCTACCTCGAGAAAGTCTCCGAGACGAAAACCGAGCACGGCCGCATCGTGACCGCGACCCTCGGGGAGCGGTTCTCCCGGGAAGGTGGTGGCCTCGACGGCCTCTGTACCGTCACCGTGGAGGATGTGGGCCCGAACGCCACGACGGTCCGCGCCACCTCGAGCGAGAGCGGTTCCCTGGCCGCGGCGGTGGGCAAGCGCGCCGCGTGCGAGCAGGAGATCCTCCACACACTCCGACTCCAACCCGAAGGGCGGATCTACCAGCCGACCCTAACCGAACACTGCAAGGGCAAGGGATACGACCGGACCCGGGTGTACTACCCCGCCTTGAACGGCCTCGAGGGGCTCCGCCGGCTCCGCGTGCTCCCCGCCGTGCCCGGCTCCGGCAAGTCGGGGAAGTGGGTGCAGCTCAGCGAGGAAGACGACCGTGACGACTAGGAGATTGTCGCGACTGTCGGGGGCGATTGTCGGGGAGCACCGCGACAATCGCGAGAGGGACTGTCGGGGCTGTCTAAGAAGACACTCTCCCTGCGACAGTCTCCCGCGAACGAAGAAAGACAGACTGTCCCCCAGACTGTCGCAAACAGGGGGGCAGTCCGGCGGCCTCTGGGCCGCCTTAGACAACCCCCCTCCCGGGCGCGCGGACAGGCCGAGTGTCGGGCGGGAAGGACACACCCTCGCGCCCACGCCACCCGGGCCCCTTCGGTGCTCGCGCCCGTATGGCTCGCAAATCCCTACAGCGAAAAAGGAAGTGAAGCGGTGTCAGTGACTTACGAAAACGTCGAGGCGACTCGGGACCCAGCCGGGACCGCCGAAGCAAAAAGCCGCCTTGAAAAGCCGCACGCCGAGGGACTCGCCGGGGCCGCGCCGATCCCCTGGCCGGTGGCGATTCAGAGCCTCGCCGGGGCGCTTCGACTTCATGGCGTGAAGGCATCGGAGGTGCTCGCGGTAGGGGAGTGGATCGCCGCAACGGAGGCGGCCCTCGAGGAGCCCGTCACGCCGGGCGATCGCGGCACGCTCGGGAGTCTCGCCCGGGTCAAGGTGCTCGAGCTACGCGCCGCGCGCCGACTCCTCGAGCGTGGGATGTTGACGCGCGAAGGAGGCGTCAAGCCGCTCTCTGCCGAGTTCCGCGGATACGTCCGGCTCGGGATCGACCTACAGGCACAACTCCATTACCGGCGCGGCAAGCCGCCCGGCCTTGACCTCGCCGGCTACTTGGCCGCGAGGAGGACCGAGGCCGCCTCCGCTGCGCTCCCCGTGGACGTGTCATCGGTGCAGCCTCCCGGCCCCGACGCGGCTACGGCCCAGCCTGGCAGCGACGCGGGCAACGTCGCGGGGCAAGCCGCCGAAGTCGAGGCCGACGCGCCCGGGAGCGATCCTGGTGAAGTAGGCGAGGAGGTACGGCCGTGAAGATTCCGACCGCTGGAAAAAATTCGAAGGTCGAGGGGCAAGGGCCGGCCGCTCCCTCGAGGCGGGACTCCTCGCCCGCTGGACGAACGGCGACCGGCCACGGGAAGGCGCGGGCTCTGCTCGGCGGGCTCGCGCCCCACCGTTCTAGGGTGACGCCGTGACCGCTCGCGCTTCGTCGAGGCGCCCGGCTGTCCGCGCTCGGATCGCTACGGCGCTCCGCCGGCTCCGGGACCTTGCCGTGTCCGTGGGGACCGCCCGCCGGGAGGCGCTGTCCGCCGTCCTCCGCGTCGGCCTCAGCGGGGGCGACTTGGCCGACGTGCTGACGGCCGCCGCGGTTCTCCGCGAGGTGGAGCGGGAGCGGGCCCGCGTCGAGGGGGATCTAGTCACCGCCTCGCGCGAGGCTCTGAGGGTTGACCGTCGACCGACTCCCGCCGCTCAGCGGGCGAAGGGCGCCCGGGTGCGAGGGGGGAGGCCATGACGATCCCTCGGATTTCCCTCGAGGACTTCGCGGTTGATCCCCAACTCGGGAACTTCAACGAGGCGTCGCCCGGACAGCGGCTCGCGCTCCGGCTCCTCGACGGGCTCCCGCCGGCGGACACGGAGCAGCGGGACCTATTCGAGACGATCGCCGGTCGGCCGTGGGGCGAGGACTTGCGGGCCCCTCGCCGGGTCGTGGCGCTCGTTATGGGCGCCGATTCTGGGAAGAGCATTATGGCCGCCGAGTTGCTCTTGCATCGGGCGCTCTTCGGCGACGTCTCGGCCCTTCGGCCGGGTCAACGCGCGGTCGGGCTTCTCGTGGCACCTGATACCCGGCTCGCGGGAATTCCACTCTGCTACGTCAAGGGCATCCTCGACACGTCGGCGCTCGTGCGCGCGGAGCTGGACGGAGAGCCGGCGGCGGAGACAATCCGGTTCAAGCGCGGAACGGAAGTCGCGATTCTCCCGGCGACGCTCGGCGGCCGCGCAGTTCGTGGCCGTCGATTCGTTGCGGCGGTGCTCGAGGAGACTGCGTTCTTCAGGGATCGTGACTTCGCGGTCAACGACGTGGACATCGTTCGTGCTGTTCGTCCCCGACTCCTCCCCGGGGCGCAGCTCGTGGCGATTTCGACGCCGTGGCGAAAAACCGGCTACCTGTACGACCTGCATCGCGCCGAGTTCGGACAGTCGAAGGGCGCGCTCGTGCTTCAGGCTGCTACCGGGATCATGCGCCCCGACAAGCGAGCCGCCGATCTAGAGCGCGAGTTTGCGGACGATCCGATTTCAGCCGCTGCCGAGCTGGGCGCGCAGTTCCTCGAGGGCGTTGACGGGCTCTTCGGCGTGGCGGACCTCGAGGGGGCGATTGACGAAGGGGTGCAGCGGCGGGGGCGGGTGCCCGGTTTCGCGTACGTCGCCGCGACGGACCCGAGCGGACTGCGAAACGATCCGTGGGCGTTCTGCATCGTTGGCCGCCGCGACGACGGCGCGGTCGTGCAGTTCGTGACGCGCGCATGGCTCCCGGGGTCGAGTGTTGAGCGCATCGTGGCGGAGATCAAGGCCGAGCTGGCCGCGTTCGGCCTCGGCTCGGTTGTCAGCGATCAATACGGCTCCGAGGTGACGCGCGCCCACTTCACGGCCGCCGGCGTGCAGCTCGAGGAGCGCGCGTTCACGTCGGGCCCGTCAAGTCCGAAAACGATGGGATTCAAGGCGCTTCGGGACCTCGTGGTATCGGGTCGGATTCGGCTCCTCGACGATGAGACGCAGCGGCGCGAGCTTCAGCTCCTCGAGGTGACGCGGTTGTCGGGTGGCGGGGAACGGATCGCGGCGCCGGGACGGTTGCACGACGATCGCGCCTGCGCGTTGGCGCTGGCGGTCGGAGAGATCGCTACTCCCGCGCCCCATCAAGGCATTCTCGATTTCATCCGGGCCCAGCGTGCGGCGCAGTTTGCAGCGCGGGGCGTGACGCACGTTGACGGCGTACCCGTAGCGGAGATCCAGACAACGAATTGACCGCGCCCGCTGTGGCGCAGGAAGGACGGACCGAAATGGAAACGATGACCACGACGACGGGCGCGTTGAAGGACCTGAAGGTGGCGGCCGCGCGTCTCCGGACGCGCCAGGCCGCGCTCGAGGAGGAGCACCAGGGCGACGTCGCTCGGGTCGAGAAGGGCCGCGTCTCACTCGAGGAGGCGAAGGCGGCTCACGTCGCCGGGTCCGTCCGGGCCTCGGCGGTCCGGGACGGAGAGGTCGCGGTCGAGGAAATGCAGGCGATCGCGGGACACTCCGCGCACGCGCTCGGGCTGGTCTCCGAAGACCTGGCCCGGGTCGAGGGTGAGATCGCGGTCGAGGAGCGGACCCTCGAGGCGGAACGCCAGCGCAAACTCGCCGCGCCGCTGCTCGCGGAGCATGACCGCCTGCTCGACGAGCTGGCCGCCTCGCTCGCGGCCGTACCTCACGCGGTACTCGCGAAGCTGGGCGCCTTGGTCCGCGAACTCGGGGAGAAGGCGCCGCTCGTCGACGCGCCCTCGGTCGAGCTGGCCGACGTCGCCGCACGCGCCGCGAAGGTCTGGGCCGGGCTCTGCGATCGCTCGTGGGCCGGCATGGACGCGACCGATCCCGGATTCTCCGAGCGGGAGCGCGCGGCTCTGTTCCTGCGGTGGCTCCCCGTCGTGCTCGCCGGTCCGCTGGTCGACGGCGGAACGGTGAACGCGCTCGCCCGTCTCGGCGTGAAGCAGTAAGAACCACGGGCCCCACGGCCCGGTCAAAGGAGTTGTATGAACAAGCTGAACGAGGCGATGGACGCCGCGTGGCGAGCCCTCGCAAAAGAGGCAGCGCATCTCGACGCGGCGGCCAACGCGACGATCGCGCGGCTGCGCGTGGAACTGGCCGAGGCGCAGCAGCCGAAGGCGCCGACGCTCACAAAGCGGGAGATCGTGGCGCTGCGCGAGGCGGAGCGGACGGGCACCGTTCCCGCCGCGGTCAAGCGTCTCGTGAAGGCTCGCAGCCTGTCGGCGGCTCAACGCGCCATGCTCGACGCCAGCGCGATGGCGTTGGAGCAGGACATGCGCCAGTCGAAGCTCGGCTGCCCGCCACACGAGCGGGTCGTCGAGTTGATGACCGAGGCGGTTCTGCGGTTCTTCGACGACGCGCACCCGTTCTTCGATACCGCGCTGGGCGAGGGGTACGTCACCGTGAAGACGCGGCTGCGGAGCGGACTCTTCTAGAGCGCCTGGCGGTGGAACGGGGGCCGCTGTCGGTCCCCGTAAAGGAGCGGCAATGGATCACGATTTCGAGCCGCGCCCCTTGGGGCGCCCTTCCGTCCTCCTTGAAGCGGTCGGCGCCTTCACCGCGGCGGTGCCGAACGGAGCAAGTTTCTCCAGGATCCCGCCTCTCTCGTGGCCGTTCTTTGCCGACCTCTGCGCGAGTTACGGCGCCACGGACGAATGGCTCGCGGACGGTTTCTGCGTCCCCGCCGATGTCGCGGAAGCGGTCGCGGTCGGGATCGAGACCGGAGGAATCGAGGCCGTCGCCGATGCGCAAGCGGGCTATCGGGCCACGCGGGCGACGGGCGTGTTCCCGACGAAGACCTGGCCGGCGGGGGCGACGCGGGAGTACCTCCGGCCGTGGGCCGTCAATCTTCTCGACGAAGGCGCCGAGGAATGCGAGATGGTCATCCCGGACGAGATCGTCGAGGAGTACGAGCACCTCGTTCGGGCCTTCGCGAAGTTCTGCCGCGGGAGCGGCGGGTTCTACATCAGGTTTTGAGACCGGGGTGAGGGGCGGTCCGGGGCGCGGTCTCCCTCAGCGCACCGTCTGGCGACTTCGCCCGGCTGCGCCCCATCTAGAGCACGGCCCGCCCGGGGTGGCTCCCGTGGCGGGCCAGGAGGACGGTGGACATGAACGGCCCAAGGTTAGCACAAGCCGGAGGTGTCCATGTCCTCCTCTGTCGCTCGCCTGACCGCCGACGCCGAGACCGCCATCCGTGCCCGCCTTGCCGCGGGCGACGAAAGCGCGAGGGGCGAGATGATCGAGCGCACGGTGGGGCTCGCGCGGTGGGTTGCGAGCCGGCCGCGGGTGCCGATGCACCTCTTCGACGATGCCGCGCAGGAGGGACGGCTCGCGATCGTGCAGGCGGCGCAGCGGTTCGACCCCGACACGTCGACCCCGTTCCGAATCGTCGCGCTCGTGGTGGCGGAGCGCGCCGTCTGGGATTTGATTCGCCGGGAGTCACCGCTTCACATCCCGGCGTGGTACACGAGGCGGCTCTCCACGGTGCTCCACGTCGCGGCAACGCTCGCCGGCAGGCTGGGCCGGGAGCCGTCGGAGGCGGAGATCGCGGAGGCGGCGGGCATCTCCGTGCGTGCGGTGGCCCAGACGTTCGAGCGGGCCGCCTCGCTCTCGGTCGTCCACCTGGACGACCTGGACCCCGAGGAGCAGCGGGCGATTCTCAGGAAGGTCGCGGCGCCCGGGCCGACGCCGGCAGAGGACGCCGAGCGAGAGGACGCGGCCCGCTGGGTCCGGGAGCAAGTCGCCCGGCTTCCCTCGCGGTCGCGTGGGGTCCTGGTGGCGTACTACGGACTCGACGGCCAGGCCCCACGGGGCGGAGGCGCCCTCGCGAGAGAACTTGGTATCACCCGTCAGGGGGTCGCGTTCCGACTGGCCAAGGCCGAGCGCAGGCTCCGCGCCCTGGCCGAAGTCGCGGGGTTGCAGCCGGCGCGGCGCTGAAGCTGGCGAGGCGCGGAACTCGCCGGCCGCGGGGTGACGGGACGGCTCGTGGACGTAGATCGTTGACGACTTCGCGGCGGGAGCCGCACGGAGAGAACATGGCAGAGAAGCTCGATACCTCATTCGTGGAAAGTCGAACGTCGCAAGAGCGGCAGATCCAACAGGCCACGGCGGCCCCCGGTGGCGCCGTGGTGGCGCGCCAGCCCTCGCCGGGCGCGTCGGCCGGAGAAGGTCGCGCCGCGGTCGCCCGCACGATCGGCGCGAGGAACAGCGCCGGGACGAAGTGACGGGCGCGCGTCGGTGCGACGGATGACCGAGGCGGAGAGGGCGGGACGATGACGCCGGAACGATTCCCGACCTTACGGCAGGGTGCCGCTCGCCGTGGCGATCTTGTACGCGCCGTCACTACTCGCAGACCTGAAGAACTTGTCGTCAACGTAGATCGTGACTGTCACGGTCCCGTAGTCGCACTTGTTTTGCGCCGAGAGGTAGATCCAATCTCCGGTGCGACCGCCCCAACGGTGTTGCCAACCCGACCTTACGTCTTGTTGCTCGCTGCTTCCGCCTGCTGCCGAGTACGTCACGGAAGCGCCACAGTCCGGGGCGACCACTCCATAAAAGACGGTACGAGTCGTCGGGGAGACTTGCGAGAGGCCGGTCCAGACGACGGACAGCACGACGCAAGCGCCTATCCCGAGAACGGAAATCCCACCGATCACGGCGAGGACGATCAGGCAGCCCTTTTTCATCGGCATCCCCGCGACGAAGTAGGTCTAGCGACCTTTCAAGCGGCGGGGGACTGGACTGACCGCTCGCCCTTCCGCCATCGCTGGGCCTTGTCCTCGTCCCATGCGGGCTCGGCAAGGCCCACGGCGAGGAGAGCTATAGGCCCCATGACGACCGCGAGCAGCAGCCAGCCGACGCCGGGACGGCCCTTCGATTCTGCGACGAAGGCGGTAGCGAACAAGCTCATGAGGTAGGTCCAGACGCCGAGAGGCAGCATCAACGCCATGATTCACCCCCGAGGGATCTACGGTGGACCGGATCATACAACCGTACCAGCGGCACGTTTACCAGCTCATGCAAGCGCCGGGATCATGGCGGAGGGGAGGCCCGCCGAAACCGGACGTGCGATCACCCTGCCGACCTCGCGCCGAGCGATCCTGGGCCCGCCCAGCGCGTCATTTTCGAGCCGGGAGGCCCCGCTTGACAGTTTCCGCGGCTAGGCGTAGGTTCCCATCGAAAGCGGGACCCCCGACGGCGCGAACCGTCGGAGGCCCCTAACCGGAGGACGCGATGATGGCGCGACCCACGGCTAACGCAATCCTAGCAGACAAGAGCAGACACTTTACCTTCCCCGTTGGAGAATCCTATCCGCCTAGACAGACTCTCCGACCGCTCGAAATCTCTCTACTCCTCTCCGCTCCCGACCGGCGCACCCGTCGCGGTCTACGGGATGCCGCGGTCCTGGAACTCCTGTACGGCGCCGGCCTCCGAGCGAGCGAGGTAGCCTCCCTCCGCGTGGACTCGATCCGCTGGGCGGATCGGAGTCTCTTCGTCAGAGGCAAGGGCGGTAACGAACGGCTCGCCCCGCTGGCGGGGATGGCAGCGGAAACGCTCGCCCTGTATCTCGGTCGCGGTCGTTGTGGTGACTGGGTATTCCCCGGACGCAACGGCCGCCCGCTGGGGCGCTCCGCGGTGTGGGGCATCGTGAAGCGGGCCGCGCGGGCAGCGGGGCTCCCTGAGTGGATCGCGCCTCACGCGCTGCGCCATTCGTTCGCCACCCACCTACACGAAGGGGGCGCCTCGATAGAGCAGGTGCGGCGGTTCCTTGGACACGCGCACCTCGCTACCACCGCGATCTATACCCACGTCGAGCTTTCCATGCTTCGCAAGACGATGCGGACCTGTCACCCACGCGAGCACCGCGGCGCCCTGTTACGTCTCTGGGAGACCCAGCATCGGGGAATGCGCGAGGCCGGCGAAGAGGGGCGGCGCCGTCACCGAGAGCACTCCTGGTGGATCGCGCACCGCCGCAGATGGCGCGAAGCGCGGCCGATCAACGCCGAGCCGGGCGAACTGGCGAAGGTCAACGTAGAGTGCATGGACCGAGAGGGGAAGCGGCTGCGCTGCCTCATCTGCGACACCGAATGGATAGCTGGCCCGGGGCCGAACGGACGCCGGGCTTATCGGTTCTGGACGTGCCCGCAAGGGTGCAACGAGGAGGGGATCATGGCGACCAGGAGGAGAGTCCCCCAGGTGGTCCGCACGGAGATGTCCCACTACTTCGGCGCGCTCTGGCGCGTCCCCGTCGAGCGGCGGGAGGAATGGACCGCAGCGCACCCGGCGCCCGACACCACGGCGGCGGCGCGGGAGAGTACGCACCGGCGGCGGTCCGAGGAGGTGGACACCCGAAGGGTCCTCCGTGGATGCGTCCGAAGCATGGAGCGGCACGCGGCCCGGCGGGAGACGTTCACCGCGGAGAGGCTGCGAGCGGCGGGGATCGCGTGAGATCCGCCGACTACTTCCTCTGTGTGCTCCAGGCGTGGCGGAACGAGGAGGACTGACGATGATCTGGAAACGCCGGAACAAGCGCGACGGGATGGTCTACTACTTCGTCCGGTACGAGCTGGACAACGGCCGGCGGAAGAAAGAACAAGTCCCCCTGAATCTGGACGGTCGGCCCGTGTCGAAGCAGGACGCCGCCGACTTCCTGACGAAGCGGAAGGCGGAGGTCAACGCCGGGACGTGGGTCGACCCGCACGCGCCGGCGCCGGAGGTGGATCCCGAGACGGGCCCGACCTTCCGGCAGTTTGCGACACGGTTCCTCGCGGAGCATCCCGGGAAGCGCCGCTCGAATCACTACCCGTCGAACGTCCGCGAGCTTGTGAAGCACTTCGGCGACCGACCGCTCCGGCAAATATCACGCGCCGACCTGGACGCCTACCGCGTGGCGCTCCAGACGACGGCGCGCCCGGGGCGGCCGATCCCGAAGAGCAAGAGGGTCGAGGGCGGACCCGAGCGCACCTCCCGGGCCCCCCTCTCCTCGACGACGGTCCTTAAGCGCCTCCGCGCGCTGCATCGGATGTTCAAGTTGGCCGTGCGGTGGGGCGATCTGCCGTTCAACCCTGCGGCGGACCTTGAGAAGCCGTCGCCGAACCGGGGCGGGCTCCGCTACCTGTCGCGTGAGGAGTTCGGGAGGCTCGAGGAAGCGGCTCCGCCGTGGCTCCGCCCCATGCTTCGGCTTGCGGTCGTTACCGGCCTCCGGTTGAAAGAGGTCGCGCTCCTGACGTGGGGCGAGGTGGACCGCAAGGCGCGGACGCTGACCGTAGCGATGGAGACGAAGACGGGGGCCCGCACGGTCCCGTTGAATCGCGAAGCGGAGGCCGTCCTCGACGAGGCGAAGGGGCGACGGAAGCAACTCGCCACGGAGGTCCGAGTCCTGGAGGCGTACGTCTTCGTGGACGATGCCGGCCAGGGATACGCCGACGAGGCCAGGAGGCGGCTCGTCAGCGAGGCGACCCGAGCCGCGGCCAGGGGGGCCGAGCTTCCCGGCAAGGTCGGGTTTCACACCCTCCGGCACACGGCCGCTTCGTGGATGGTCCAGGGGCGGACCCCGCTGTACGAGGTCCAGGAGATCCTCGGACACTCAAGTCCGGCACTCACCGCCCGGTACGCCCACCTGGACCCGAAACACCTCCGGACCGCGGTCGAAGCGATCGACGAAATGCTCCGCGAGGGTCCCGTTTCGGTCCCTATTCGCGAGGCTGTTTTGGGTGGCTAGTTAAAAACATTGAATCGTGGGGCTTTTTGGTGGCTCGGGACGGAATTGAACCGCCGACGCAGGGATTTTCAGTCCCTCGCTCTACCAGCTGAGCTACCGAGCCTCCTGCCGGATGCCGCGAAGCGCGTGGATTCTCGCACCGCCCCCCTGGGTCGTCAAGGTCAGGAGATCGCCTGAACGTCAGCCGCGGGACTTGGCGTGGGCCTTCTCGGCCTCCTGCGGAGGAGCGGCGGCCGCTCGCTTCGACATCCCCAGAACCTCTCGGACCTTCCCCTCGATCTCGGCGGTCAGGTCGGCGTTGTCCTTCAGGAAGACACGCGCGTTCTCCCGCCCCTGCCCCAGGCGGATCTCGCCGTAGGAGAACCACGAGCCCGACTTGTCGATGATCTTCTGGGCGATCCCGAGGTCGATGAGGTCGCCTTCCCTCGAGATCCCCTCGCCGTAGAGGATGTCGAACTCCGCGGAGCGGAAGGGAGGTGCCACCTTGTTCTTCACGACCCTAAGGCGGGTGCGGCTCCCCGTGGTCTCCTCGCCTTCCTTGATCGCGCCGATGCGCCGGATGTCGAGCCGCATCGAGGCGTAGAACTTGAGCGCGCGTCCGCCCGTCGTCGTCTCGGGATTGCCGAACATGACGCCGATCTTGTCGCGGATCTGGTTGATGAACACCAGCGCGGTCCCGCTCTTCGACACGACCCCGGTCAGCTTGCGGAGCGCCTGCGACATGAGCCTGGCCTGGAGGCCGACGTGGGAGTCGCCCATCTCGCCGTCGAGCTCGGCCTTCGGCACCAGCGCGGCCACGGAGTCCACCACCACGATGTCGATGGCGCCGGACCGGATCAGGATCTCCACGATCTCGAGCGCCTGCTCGCCGGAGTCCGGCTGCGAGACCATGAGGTTGTCCACGTCGCAGCCGAGCTTCTTCGCGTACTCCGGGTCGAGGGCGTGCTCGGCGTCGATGAACGCCGCGATCCCTCCGAGCTTCTGCGCCTCCGCCACCACGTGGAGGGCTAGGGTGGTCTTGCCCGACGATTCCGGTCCGAAGATCTCGACGACCCGCCCCTTGGGTATCCCGCCCACGCCGAGAGCGAAGTCCAGCGAGAGCGCGGACGTGGAGATGACCGGAATCTCCACGTGGCCGCGGTCGCCCAGCTTCATGATCGATCCCTTGCCGAACTGCCGCTCGATCTGCGAGACAGCGAGATCCATCGCCTTCGTCCTTTCCTTCGAGTCTGGCATCATGGGATTCTCCAGGGGAGGCGTCGTCCCGCCGGTTGGTCGCAGGGTCCCCGGCCTCGCTGGAGGTTAGGCGATCGCCTCCGGCCCTGTCAAGGCGTGGCGTTTCGGGATCGAAATCGGACTCACGAATGCGTTCTTTGGGTGGCCTCCAGCGCCCCGGAAGCCGCGTCACGGCGCAAGGCGCGTCCGTTGCTATGGGTGGGTGGCGTACGGGCCAAGGCAACTTGAAGAGTTCAAGGTTGACAGCACCGAAAGCGGCCCTTATTATTCGCCACGACTCATAGGCCCGCCGCCGAAGCCTTCGGGGCGCCTGAGCGTGGAGGAGCCGACGTGATCAGGCTGCGGTCGACCCTCCCGGGCAAGCCATGTTTCACTCTCCTCCCGGCGGTGCTGGCGCTCGCGCTCGCGGGCTGCGCCACCCTGAACCAGCGCTCGGTGGACACTCCGCCCAACGAGACACCGGCCCCCGTCGCGAACGCACCGGCGGTTGCGGTGCCTGCCGGGAACGCCGTCGAAGAGGTGATCCTGGGCGCGCGCGCCCACCAGGCCGCTGCGGAGCGGGCTCAGGGAGAGGGCGACGCCGCGACCGCGCGTCAGGAATTCGACAGCGCGATTCGGATACTCCAGGAAGGCGGAACCGACCCCAGGCTCGGCGAGATCTCGGCGGAGATCTCGGACGAGATCAAGGCGCTCGACGGCGCGGCGCAGGCCGGTCCGGACCAGGTCGACGTCGAGACCGAAGAGGTCGAGCCTTCTCCCCTGGACGAGCTGGCCACGCCTCCGCCGGAGCTGACGCCGGGCGAGATGGAGCAGGAGCGCAGCCTCATCGATTATTCCGGTCTGAAGTTCGACATCCCGTTCGTGGTGAACGACAAGGTGATCGCCTGGGTCGATTTCTTCACGAACCGCGATCGCGACAAGTTCCTCCCGGGGCTGATCCGTTCCGGCCGGTTCCTTCCGATGATCCGGAGGATCTTCGCGGAAGAGGGCCTGCCGCAGGACCTCGCGTACATGGCGCACGTGGAGAGCGCGTACAAGGTCAACGCGTTCTCGCGCGCGAAGGCCAAGGGGATCTTCCAATTCATTGTCGGCACGGGGCGCCGCTACGGCCTCCGCACCGACGCCTGGGTGGACGAGCGCTCGGACCCGGAGAAGGCGACCCGGGCCGCCGCGGCGTACCTCAAGGACCTCTATGCGATGTTCGGCGACTGGTACCTCGCGCTGGCCGCGTACAACGCCGGCGAGGGGAAGATCCAGCGCGTGATCGACCGGACGGGAGAACGGGACTTCTGGTATCTGGCCGCGACCCGCGTCCTGCGGAACGAGACCGCGAACTACGTGCCCGCGATCCTCGCCGCCACGCTGATCTCGAAGGACCCCAAGCGGTTCGGCTTCGAGTTCGAGCCCGATGCGCCGATGGACTACGAGAACATCCGGGTCGAAGGCTCGGTGCACCTCAAGGTGCTCGCTCGCTGCGCGGGAACCGACGTCGACACGATGCAGAAGCTCAACCCGGCGCTGAGACGCCGCCAGACCCCTCCCGGTTCCACCGAGGTCCGCGTTCCGGCGGGGACGGGGACGACCACCCTCGCCGCTCTCGCCGAGGTGCCGGCAGCGGAGCGGTCGGCGGTGGCGCGGCACTTCGTCGCGAAAGGCGAGACCCTCGCTGGGATCGCCCGCCGCTACGGCGTCCGGACTTCCGAGATCCGGAAGGCCAACCGGATGGGGAAGCGCACCGCCGTCCATCCCGGCGAGTCGCTGATCGTGCCGGCGGGCGCGGCCGACGTCGCAGATTCCACCGAGCCCAGGCCCGCCGCGCGCTCTGCGGGCGCCACCCTCTACCGGGTGCGCCGCGGGGACACGCTGTCGTCGATCGCGAGGAGGTACGGCACCCAGCCGGCCGCGATCGCCTCGGCCAGCGGGATCTCGCAGAATCGCACGCTCAAGGTCGGCGATCGGCTGACGGTCCCGGGGGCCGCGGAGGCGAAAGCCGACGCCCTTCCCGCAAAGGCGGCCCGCCACTCTCAGGACGCCGCACGGGTCGTCCACACCGTTCGGCGAGGCGAGACGCTCCGGCGTATCGCCGACCGCTACCAGGTCACAGTGGACCGGATCTGCGCCCTGAACGACCTCTCGCCGGACGCCACGATCTACCCCGGCCTGAGGCTCACGATCGAGTAGCTCCCGCCTCCTCCCGTCTCGGTCCCGTTTCGCCTTCCGAGAGGGTGCCGGACCATGCTCGGGCGTGCCACGGGTGCCGTCCTGATCGGGGTCGAGGCCTGCCTGGTCGAGGTCGAGGTCGATCTCGCCGGTGGGCTGCCCAGCGTCTCCGCAGTGGGGCTGCCGGACGTGGCCGTCCGGGAAGGGATTGAGCGCATCCGTTCGGCGATCCCGCACGCGGGGTTCACGCTCCCCGACGGGCGGGCGATGATCAACCTCGCCCCGGCGGAGGTGCAGAAGCAGGGGGCCGGACTCGACTTGCCGATCGCGGTGGCGCTCCTGTCGGCGGACGGGCAGATCCAGGCGAGCCATCCCGAGGAGACGGTGATTGCCGGGGAACTCGGTCTCGACGGCTCGGTACGGCCGATCCGAGGCGCGCTGTCCATCGCGATGGAGGCGGCACGGGTCGGCCGCCGGCGCGTGCTCGTCCCCCGCGCGAACGCGGAAGAGGCCGCGCTCGTCGCGGGGATCGACGCCGTCTCCGTGGGGTCGCTCGCCGACGTCGCGGCCACGAACGGAGCGAGCGCGCGGGTGTCGCGTCCCGACGTCGCCTCGGCACTCCGGGCCGCGGAGGCCGGCCGGTCGTCGCACGACCTCGCCGATGTTCGCGGACAGGCCCTGGCGAGACGCGCGCTCGAGGTCGCGGCCGCGGGAGGGCACCACCTGCTCCTCTCCGGGCCTCCTGGCTCGGGAAAGAGCATGCTGGCGCAACGACTCCCCGGGATCCTCCCGGGAATGACACCGGACGAAGCGCTGGAGGTCACGCGCATCTGGAGCGCTTCGGGACTCAGCCGCGGTCTCGTCGCCACCCGCCCTTTTCGATCGCCGCACCACGGGATCTCGTTCGCCGGCCTGACCGGAGGAGGACTGCGCCTGAGGCCAGGTGAGATCAGCCTCGCGACCCACGGGGTCCTCTACCTGGACGAGTTGCCGGAGTTCCGCCGGGACGCGCTCGAGGGGCTCCGGCAGCCGCTGGAGGACGGGACGATCACGGTGGTGCGCATCCACGCGAGCGCGACGTTCCCCAGCCGGTTCATGCTGGTCGCGTCGATGAACCCCTGTCCGTGTGGACATCATGGCAGCCCCGGCGGGAGGTGCGGCTGCACGCCCCTCGAGATCCGGCGCTACCTCGCGAAGCTCTCGGGGCCGCTGATCGATCGGTTCGACATCGTGGTGGACGTGCCTCCGGTCGATCTGGCGGCGCTTTCGTCTCCTTCGAGAGGGGAGGCGTCGCTGGCGGTGCGGGAAAGGGTGGTTGCGGCGAGAGAAAGGCAGAGGGAGCGATTCGGCGAGAGCGGTCCGACCTGCAACGCGCGCATGGGACCGAGTGAGCTCGACCGCTTCGCGCCGCTCTCGCCCGCCTCGCGGCGCTTGCTCATCGACGCCTGCGAGAGAATGGGTCTCTCCGCGCGAGGCTTCGACCGTGTCAGACGCGTTGCGCGGACGCTTGCGGACCTTGAGGGGATCGAGGCGATCGGTCCCCACCACGTCGCCGAGGCGGTGCAGTACCGGAGGGCGCTGGTGCTGGGGGGAGGGTGAGCGCGGCGCCGCACATCCGGTAGGACGAACGTTATTCGGTCGACCGAAACTCGCGTATGATTCCGCTCGTGTTGATCAAGAGAGGATCCCTCGCGTCTTTCCTCGGGCCTCTCGAGCTCCGCGTGCTGGAGGCACTGTGGAATCGGGATCGGGAGGCACGTGTTCGCGATCTCCTCTGCGACTTTCCGGGCGTCGCCTATACGACTTTGATGACGACGCTCGACCGGCTGCACAAGAAAGGCATCCTTACCCGTCGACGGTCCGGCCGCTCCTTCTTCTACGTTCCGGTCTCGAGCCGGGCGCAACTCGAGGCCATCCTGGCGGGCCAGGCTCTCGACGTGCTCGTGGCGTCGTTCTCGAAGCGCGCGGCGATCCGGCCGCTCCTGATGAGCTTCGTCGACGCGGTCAGCCGTCGTGACGAGTTGGCGCTCGACGAGTTGGAAGAGGTGCTGCGCGCCCGTCGGCGCGCGCTGGACCGTAGCGAGGGCCATCGGTGAATTTCGTCGCGCTCGCCTGCTGTCTGACGTTGCTGGCCTACGGCACGGCGATGTCGGCGGCATCGCTGCTGAGCTGTCCGTTGCTGCCAGCGGCTCTTCTCACTCCCGAGCCGGACTCGCGCTCGCGGCGGCTCTTCGCGTTGCGTGTTCTGCCGGTGGCGTTCGCTTTCTTCGTCGCCTTGGAAGTCGTCCTACCCGCCTTCGTTTGGTTCGAGCCGTGGGACACCGGAGAACGGGTGGCTCTGGGGCTACTGGTGGGAGCCGTGTTCTCGAGTGCCGTCCTGGCGACGGGGATCGTGCGCGTGGGCTCGGGCCTCCTGGCGACGAAGCGGCTGGTCCGCCGCTGGCTTCGTGGCGCTTGCCCGATCCGGCTGGTCGGCGTCACGATGCCGGTGTACGCCGTTGACGAACCTTTCCCAATCGTGACCATCGCCGGGTGCGTGCATCCGCGCCTGTTCGTTTCCCGGATCGTGCTGGAGCACTGCACGGGGGCGGAGCTGGCCGCGATCGTCGCTCACGAGGCGGGCCACCAGCGGCGCGGGGACGCATGGAGGCGCCTGGTGCTGCGTGCCTGCCCTGACATTCTGGCGCTGACCCCGATCGGGGCTGCGCTCGAGCGCTGGTGGGCGGAAGCCGCGGATGAAGCGGCGGATGACTGCGCCACGGCCGCGGGAGATGCACCGTCGCTCGACCTCGCGTCGGCCCTTCTCAAGGTGGCGCGGCTCGCCGGAAACGCGAGGCCGCGGGGGCTTCCGTTGACCGCGCTATATCACGGGGGCGGGGCCGCGGGGCGGGCAGCTCGCCTGCTCGGACGGCTTTCACCGCCCGTGGTTCCTCCGCGCGGCAAGCCGGGGACGGTTGCCGCGATCGCGCTCGCGGTGGGGGTGCTCTTCGTTCCCCTCGCAGCCGTGTCGACGATCCTGCACCAGGTCCACAATTTGCTGGAGTCCGTGGTGCTCCTCTTCGGGTAACACCTCCAACAACGAAGTCTGGTAGTAGATGGCTCGTCTCCCTAAGCTCCGGGGGGTGGACAAGTGGAGGTCTGCGTGCCGTCGCGTCCGCGTCCGGTCGCAGGCTGCAACTTCCTTCACGTGGGATTCCAGGACGGAAACGGCGTAGGCCACTGCACTCGTTCCTGCACCCTGCGGGGACCTTCCCGTTCGCGGCAGGCGTTGGAGGTAGGTCTAGATGACAACCCGACGAACGCGCCCTCTTCACTTCCTTCTACTCTCGATCGTCGCGCTGGCCGCGGCGCCCACCCTCGCCGATCCGGGTTCCGCGCCCGAGACGGACAAGGACATCCCGCGGATCGAGTCCACCGAGGTCGTGGTGGTGACCGCTCCCCGCATCGAGGTCCCGCTCATGGAGATCCCCGGCGCCGCGACGGTGGTGGACCAGCAGGACCTCGAGAAGACGAGATCCAAGACCATCGCCGCCGACGACGCGCTCAAGTTCGTGCCGGGCGTCAAGGTGGACAACCAGGCCGACGGCGAGCGCGTGCACCTCTCGATTCGCGGCGAGGGAATCCTCACCGAGCGGGGCGTCCGGCGGATCGCCGTCCTCCTCGACGGGATCCCGCTGAACGATCCCATGGGGCTCGTGCCCGATCTGTTCGACGTCGACTGGGAGACGGTCCGGCGCGTGGAGGTCCTGAGGGGCCCGATGTCGTCGCTCTACGGCGCCGGCGCCGCCGGAGGGGTGATCAACATCGTGACGCGGGACGGCGGCCCGAGGAACCCCGAGGGAGACGCGTCCATCAACGTCGGCTCCTACGGCTTCCGGAAGCTCTTCGCGGAGACGGACGGCACGGCGGGCGCGCTGTCGTACCGCCTCTCCGCCTCGCGGATGTTCGACGACGGCTACCGCGTTCACACCGCTTCCGACGCCACCAACGTCTACGGGAAGCTGAGCTGGACCCGGGGGCCGTCGAGCCACCTGACGGCGATCGTCGCGCAGACCGAGTACTTCAACGGGAACGCGGAAGGGCTCAACATCGACCAGGTGTTCCAGGACCCCAGGCAGGCGAACCCGGACGGGGTAGCCTCGAACGAGTACCAGTACACTCGGCGCGTGACCACGGGATTGACCGGCGACTACACGCCAGGGTCCCACAACACCTTCTCGTTCGCGATCTACTCGCGTCTCACGACCTGGCGGGAATCCGTGCCGTCCACGGTGATCTACCGGACCTACAGTAACCCCGGCGCCTTGCTGCAGTACACCCTGCACACCGGGGGAAGCGAGGGGATCAAGAACGACTTCAGCGTCGGTGTCGACCTCGCCTGGCAGTCCGTGGACGAGCAGAAGGTCGTGAATCCTCTCCTGGCCACCGCACATCCTGACGTGTATCCGGAGATCGTCGCGCAGCTGCCCACGGACACCGCGTACCACCAGAGCAGCCGCGGCGTCTTCCTGCTGGATCGGCTCGAGCTGGGTCATGGGTGGGGCCTCGTCGGGAGCCTGCGGTGGGACGGATTCAACACCGACTTCGACGACCGGCTGGCCATGACGCCGGTCTCGCTGCCGAGCTACGACAAGACCACGGGGCGCATCGGCGCGACCTGGAACCCGTGGAAGAGCCGCGGTTTCTACGCGAACTGGGGCCAGGGCTTCACGCCTCCGACCACCGAGGAGCTGATCAACAATCCCGTCGCGTTCGGCGGCTACAACCAGAGCCTCGTCGCGGAGACGTCCAGCGGCGAGGAGGTGGGCGCCCGCGGCTCCCTCGGCAAGCAGGGCTCGTACGACGTCGCGGTGTTCCACATGAGCACCGACAACGACTTCGGCCGCTACCGGGTCGCGGGAAGAGACCTCGAGACCTTCTATTACAACGCCGGGTCCAGCCGCAGGTACGGGCTCGAGACGTCGGTGGGCTGGGAGCCGTTCGAGGGGTTCTCGACGCAGCTCGCGTACACGTACTCCGACTTCAAGTACTCGGACGTGAAGTTCTACACGCAGGCGGTGGACCCCGAGGATCCGGGCACCCAGGTGCCGCTGAGCCTGCGGGACGCATGGCTCCCCAACATCCCACGGCACCAGGCGTACCTGGACCTCGAGTACCGGGGGGTCCCGCGCTGGACCTTCGGGGCGAGCCTCGAGGCGCTGAGCCGCGCCTACGTGGACCCGACCAACACGAGCTGGTCTTGGGGGTACGGGCTGGTTCACCTCCGCGCCGCCTACCGCTGGCAGGCGCGGTCCGCCGGTGGGGACGTCTCCCTCGTCGTCCGGAACGCGGGGAACCGCAAGTACATCGCGTTCACGGAGCCGGACCCGGACGGGAATTCGTACCACACGGCCGCAACGCGGGAGATCTTCCTGTCGGCCCGGATCCGCCTGGGGGAGCGCAAGCGGGCCTGAGCTACTTGTTCTCCGGCTTGCCCCGGCCGACGCAGGTCCCCGACTCGTTCGACCTTCAGAGAGTGAACCATCAGGCGGTGCGGCTCGCGCTGGGGGCGGGCCTTAGGCTGACCCATTTCTCGCACTTCCTCGGGACCGCCCCTTTCGGTCGGATGGAGCGATTCCTGCCGTCCGGGCCGTCGGTGTTCTGAGGGAGACGGACCGGCCTGCCCACACCGTGCGATTTGACTTCCATCAGCCTCGCCGGTATCCTCATCCGCACCCTGCGGCATGCACGAAACGCGCCGCCAGGTGCAGGAGTCCCAGCGGAGACCATGGCGGCCGCGACCTCGGTGAAGCTCGTGATCCCCAGCGAGGTGCGGCTGGTCGATTTGGTGCACACGGTGGCGGAGAAGCTCTCGGAGATCGTGGGGCTCGATGAGGAGGACGGGCTGAACGCGGCCCTAGCGGTCCGGGAGGCGCTGATCAACGCCATCGTCCACGGCAATCGCTCGGACCCGGCGCTGGACGTGGAGGTGACCTTGGTCGCCAGCGCGGAGGGGCTCGAGGCCAAGGTCGTGGACAGGGGACGAGGCTTCGACCCGGTCGCGACGCCCGATCCGACGGTGGGTGACAACCGGCTGAGGACCTCCGGCCGGGGACTCCTGCTCATCCGGGCTTTCGTGGACGACGTGAGATTTCGCTACCTCGAAGGGCGCGGCATGGAGGTCACGCTGATCAAGGCTCACCACCCTCCGCGCGGGGCGGGTGAAGATCGGTCGTACGGGCCGGCGATTCCACGGAGGACATGACGATGATGAAGGCCGCGCTCCGGCAGGTCGGGAATGTTGCGGTGCTGGATCTGTCGGGAAAGATCACCATCGGCGAGGGAGACGTCGTGCTCAGGGACAAGGTCCACGAGCTCATCGACGCGGGCAAGACCCAGATCCTGCTCAACCTCGACAAGATCTCGTACATGGATTCGGCGGGGATCGGAGAGCTGGTGGCGTGCTACAAGCGGGCCAGGGAGAAGGGGGGCACGGTCCGCCTCCTGAAGCCCTCGGGCAAGGTCTACGACCTGCTGCAGCTCACCAAGCTGGAAGAAGTCTTCGACACGTTCAGCGAGGAGCCGGAGGCGCTGAAGTCGTTCTGACGCGGGCGCCTTCGGTGCGCGGTCTCATTCCTCGACGCCGAGCCTGACGCGCCACGCCGCGAGCTTCTGGAGCGCTTCCAGCGGCGTGAGGCGATTCGGGTCCGCAACGCGGAGATCGGCCAGTACCTCGGCGGCCGCAGGATCGGCGGATTCCGCGGGAGGCGGCGCCGCTTCGCACACCGAAAACAGGTTCGGCTGGCCCGGCGGCCCGCCCCCTTCCTGACGCCTCGAGCGCCGCGGAAGCCCATCCCGCCCGAACTCGTCCCTCTCCAGGTTCGTCAGGATCTCCTTGGCTCGCGCGATCACCGGCTGCGGAATCCCGGCGAGCCGCGCCACCTGGATGCCGTAGGACTTGTCCGCGGCGCCGGGCTCCACCCGGTGGAGGAAGATCACCCGATCGCCGCGCTCCCGCGCGCCCATGCGGTGATTCACGACGCCCGGCAATGCCACCGCCAGCTCGGTCAGCTCGTGGTAATGGGTCGCGAAGATCGTGCGCGGCGGGCCTCCTCGCCGGCCGTGCAGCGACTCCACCACCGCCCAGGCGATCGCCATCCCGTCGAACGTCGCCGTTCCCCTGCCGATCTCGTCGAGGAGCACGAGGCTCCGGCGTCCCGCGTGGTGGAGGATGATCGAGGTCTCGATCATCTCCACCATGAACGTGCTCTGCCCTTCCGCGAGGCTGTCCGACGCGCCGACGCGGCAGAAGATACGATCGACGATCCCGACCTCCGCCTGGTCCGCCGGGACGAACGACCCCGCCTGCGCCAGCAGCACGATCAGCCCCACTTGCCGCAGGTACGTCGACTTGCCTCCCATGTTCGGTCCGGTCAGGATCGAGATCGCCTCGCCGGCGGCGTCGAGGTCGGTATCGTTCGGCACGAACCGCGTATCGAGCAAGGCGCGCTCCACGACCGGGTGCCGGCCGGCCACGATCCTGAGGCGGGTCCCGTCGTGGACCTTAGGGCGGCAGTAGCCGCGGTCGCCCGCGATCTCGGCGAGGGCCGCGAGCAGGTCGATCAGGGCGGCGGCGCGGGCGGCGGCCTTGATGCGGTGCGCCTGTCCCGCCACCTCGCCACGTAGCGCGCAGAAGATCTCGTACTCCAGCGACTCGATCCGCTCCTGCGCGTTCAGGACCTTGGCCTCGTGCTCCTTCAGCTCCGGCGTCAGAAAGCGCTCGCCGCCGGCGATGGTCTGCTTTCGCAGGTAGTGCGCCGGAACCAGGCGCAGGTTGGGCCGGGAGACCTCGATGTAGTAACCGAACACCTTGTTGAACCGGACCTTGAGCGACCCGATCCCCGTGGCCTCGCGCTCCCGGGACTCGATCGAGGCGATATAGGCTCGGCCGTCCCGACGGATCGCGCGGAGCTCGTCCAGCTCCGCATGGAACCCCTCGCGAATCAGGCCGCCCTCCCTCAAGCCCGGCGGGGGCGACTCCGCCAGCGCGATCTCCAGCCGGGTCGCGACGTCCACGCACGTGTCGAGTCCGTCCAGCGTCGCGCGGACGAGCGGCGCCTCGAGTTCCGCCAGAGCCTCGACGAGCCCGGGCAGGCGGGCGAGGGAGGCCCCGAGGGAGAGCAGGTCTCTCGCGTTCGCCGTCCCGGCGACGGTCCGGCCGAGAAGCCGCTCCACGTCGTGGAACGGCTTCAGCCGCTCCCGGGCGTCGAGCCTCGCGGCCGGATTCAAGAGCAGTTCCTGGACCGCGTCGAGCCGGCGCGCGATCCCGTCGACGTCGGCGAGCGGCGAGAGGATCCACTGCCGGAGGAGGCGCCCGCCTGCGGAGGTGAGCGTCGCGTCGATGGCGTGGAGGAGCGATCCCGGGCGGGCGCCGTCCCGGGCCGAGCGCTCGATCTCGAGGTTGCGCCGGGTGGAGGGATCGAGGAGGAGGTGGCGCGACGGCTCGTGGACCGCGATCCCGTCGATGTGCTGGAGGGCGCTCTTCTGGGTCTCCTGGAGGTACAGCAGGAGCCCACCGGCGGCGCCGGTCGCGGCCGGCCGCTGCTCCAGCCCGAAGCCGTTCAGGGACGCGACCTCGAAGTGCCTCGCCAGCAGGTCCGCGGCCCGTCCGGGCGCGAAAGGATACGGCTCGACGGACGTGAGCACGGCCGAGCCGATCTTCTCCCGGCGGAACGCCTCGGGCCACGGGAAATCCTCGGGATGCACGATCTCCTTCGGCCCGAACGCGAGGAGGCGCTCGGCCAGCGCGTCCCAGCGGGCGTCGTCCGCCGGGGACTGCCAGGCCAGGAACTCGCCGGTGGAAGCGTCGAGGAACGCCGCCCCCAGGGCCCCCTCGGCCTCGGCGACCGATGCGATCCACGAGTTCTCCCGCGCGTCGAGCTCCCCCGGATCCGTGAGCGTTCCCGGGGTCACGACCCTCACGACATCGCGGCGGACGAGCCCCTTGGCGGTTCTCGGATCCTCCACCTGATCGCAGATTGCGACGCTCCGACCCGCCCTGACGAGCTTGGCGGTGTAGGCGTCCAGCTGATGGTGGGGAAAGCCGCACATCGGCGCCGCGTGCTCGGTCCCCTTCCCCCGGGCGGTGAGCGTCAGGTCCAGCAGCCGGCTCGCCTCTTGGGCGTCCTCGTAGAACATCTCGAAGAAATCGCCCATCCTGAAGAGCAGGATCGCGCCGGGGTGGCTGCGCTTGTGCTCCCGGTATTGCCGGAACATCGGGGTGGTGGAGGAAGCTTCGAGCATCGGCCGACGAAGTATACAGGGTACCGCCGGACGCGCGCCCCCGCGCTGCCGCGGCGGCGTCCCGTGCGCGTCCCGTTGACGGCGGCCCCCGGGGGACGATATAAAGGCGACGAATGGAATCCCAGGAGCTCGCGAGCGATCTGAGCGACCAGGACCGGATCCTGCTGGTGTTCGACTATCTGGGCCCCCTCGCTCTGTTCTCCCTCGTGGCGAGCCGGCGGGAGCTGGTGAAGTGGCACGCCAAGCAGGGCCTGGTGCTGACCGCGACCGTCGCCGCTCTGTACGTCGTGGTTCGGCCGGTGTACCTGCTGCTCCGAGGGTACGCCTGGCCGTTCTTCGGAGACCTCTTCTGGGCCGCGATCTCCCTCGTCGGGGTCGGAATCCTTCTGCTGATGCTCATGTGCGTCGTACGGGCGCTGGAGGGCGAGCGCTTCAAGATCCCGGTCCTCGGCGACCTCGCCGACAGGTTCTGATCGCGCCGCCGCGGCGCCGCGCTCATTTCTCCGTCGTCTTCGGCTCCCATTGCTCCGGGTGGAACACCAGCGGGGCGAATCCCTTGGAGAATGCCGTCTCCCGGATCGGGAGCCCCCGAGCCGCGTACTCGATCCCCGCCGCGACGAAGATCCTGTGCGCTTCCTTGAGCCGGGCCGGATTCTCCGGCGGCGTCACGACCGGAGTCGCCGAGACGTCGGGCGCAGCGGGCGGCGGCGCGAGGGCCACCTTGGCCTGCTCGAGCATCATGTTCTCGAGGTCCTCCGTGGAGGGCTTGTCCCACGTACGTCCGTCGGGTGTCAGAGCGGGCAGCGAGCCGAGCTGCGCGGCCTGCAGCGCGAGCTGGCGGCTGTACCGCGCGTCGTCGCCTCCGCCGGGTGTGAGCTGCTCCGCCTGGTGCCATGCGTCCGCGGCCTCCTGCCAGCGGCCCATGCGCGCCCGGGCGACCGCGAGCTTATGCCATTCCCCGGCCATCGGCGCCGGCAGCGCCACCACGGCGGCGAATTGGCTCGCCGCTTCCTCCCAGTTCGCCCGCCGCAGCGCGAGATCGCCGAGGTAGCCTCTTGCCCAGCGAAGGTACGCGGGGTACCGGACCGCCTCGGGCGTCAGCGCTTCGACCGCCTTCCGGTACCTCTCCTCGGCGCGGTCCTCTCGTCCCTGGTCGGCGTAGAGCTTCGCGAGGCGGAACACGTCCACGCCGCCTTCCGGTTCCTTCCACGTCCCCGCCTCGAGCCGCGAGGTCGCGTCGGCGGCGACCTTCGCCGAGTCGGCGGGGCGTCCGAGGTTCTGGTATGCGTTCGAGAGGTAGAACCACGATTCGATCGGTCCGCCGGCCTTGGTCTCCTGCTCGAGCGCGGCCACGGCGCGCGCCAGGATCCTCGCGTGCTCCTCCTGGTCGCCGGCGACTCCCGCGCAGAACGCGAGGCGGTACAGGAGGCCCCCGTCCGCCTTCTCCGCCACGTCGAGGGCGGTCAGCGCGGCGTGCGCCTCGGGATAACGTCCCCGGTCGTAAAGGGCGATCGCGGCGGCGCGGGAGTCCCCGGCCGCCGGGGGCGCGACGGCCGAGCCCTCCGCGAGGGCGGGCGTCATCGAGAGCGCAGCGATCACGAGGCAGGCGGCAACGGTCCGCATCGAGGCACCTCCGCGAAGGCCCCTTGATTATCACCGCCCGTTCCCGGAAGCAACCGGCCCCGCTCCTCTGGTACCCTGTCGGCGACGCGCTCGGGTCGAACGAACGGCGGTCCGTATCGGCGGGGAGGTGGGATGCGGGTGAGCGGGGTCGCGATGGTCCTGGCGGCGCTGGTCGTCTCCGGCGGCGCCGGGATGCGAGCGGAAGCGGAGCCCGCGGTCGGGGGAGGCGAGATCGAGGGGCTCGAGCGATGGCTCGACGGCACGAACGACCTGACCTGCCGGTTCGAGCAGCGGCTCCTCTCGGGAGCGCTGGGAGCCGGCACGCGGGAGTCCGGCGTGTTCTACCTGCTCCGGCCGGGGCGACTGCGCTGGGATTACTTGCACCCCGAGCCCAAGACCGCAATCGTCGAAGGGGCCCGGACCCTCCTCTACATCCCGGAGGACCGGCAGCTGATCCGAGGACGGCTCGATCCCGATCAGGACCTGCTACCGGCTCTCCTCGCCGGGCGGGGCGCGATCGGCGGGCTGTTCGACGCGGAGTTCCTCGGTTACGCCGGATCCGGCGCGGCGAGGATCTTCAGGGTGAGACTCGTGCCGCACGCGGTCCGCGGCGGCGTGGAGGAAGTCGTCCTGACGGTCCGCACGCCGGGAGGCGCGATCGAGGGCGCCGAGGTCCTCGATCCCGCGGGAAACCGGATGCAGTACCTGTTCACCCGGGTCCGCCGCAATACGGGGCTCTCGGCGTCGGTGTTCACGTTCGAGCCACCGCCGGGCACCGAGATCGTCGACTCCCCGTGAGCGGTCGCGCGCCGCGCCGCCGTTGTCCCCCGGCGAGGATTTCCGGTACACTCGGTGGCCAGTGACGAGGGGAAGGGGACGCTTGAGCACCTCCGACCGGTTTCCGTCTCGCGCGGAGCGGCTGCTCCAGGAGCCGGTCGCCGCGGCGCCGGCGATCTTCTCGCTCGTCGAGGAACGGCTGCAGGCGGTGGAAGCGACCTTCCGGCGGAACCTGGCCTCACCGGTGGGAATCATCGACGAGATCGGCGGCTTCGTGGCCGATGGAGGCGGCAAGCGGGTCCGCCCGGCGATCCACCTGCTGTGCGCGAAGCTGTGCGGGTACGGCGGATCCCACGACGTCCTGATGGCGACGGTCCTCGAGCTCATCCACTCGGCCACGCTGATCCACGACGACATCATCGACGAGGCCAAGACGCGGCGCGGACGCCCGTCGGTCAATCATCGCTGGGGGAACAACGTCACGGTGCTGTTCGGCGACTACATGCTGGCCAAGGCCATGGAGATGGCGCTGGACGCCGAGAGCCTCAGGATCATCCGGAAGCTGGCGGAGATCACCCTGCGCATGACCGAAGGCGAGATGCTCCAGACCCGGTACGTCGGCCGACTGGACCTGACCGTCGCCGAGTACTCGGACCTGATCGAGCGGAAGACCGCCGTCCTCTTCGCCGGCTGCTGCGAGATCGCGGGGATGCTGGCCGGCGTCGACGCGGCGACCGAGGGGGCCCTGGGGCGCTTCGGGACCCGGGTGGGGCTCGCGTTCCAGATGGTGGACGACCTCTTGGACTTCACCGGCGACCCCAGGACGCTCGGAAAACCCGCCGGCAGCGATCTCTGCGAGGGGAAAGCCACGCTCGCGCTCATCTACCTCCTCGCCTCCGGCGACGGTCGAGGCCTCGACCTCGCGCGGCGGATCATGGACGGCGGCGGTGCCGGCGCCCCGGAGATCGCCGAGCTGACGGACCTCCTGGAGGAAAGCGGTGCCCTGAGCCGTGCCCGCGCCCAGGCGAGTCGGACGGCGACCGAGGCGGTCGCGGAACTCGAGCACTTCCCCGACGGCCCGGCGCGGAGAGCGCTCGCAGCGGTTCCCGGCTACCTGATCTCCCGGGACCGCTGACCGGACGGTCTCCGTCACGTCCGATGATTC